>JAVHWG010000164.1:0-25540 GCA_032159965.1 Mycobacterium sp. | reverse complement strand
GCCAGCCACGCCAGGGCAAGGCCGAACGCGGAGATGTTGAAGAACATCACGACCTCGGCGACGACCGGTATCGCCACCAGCTTCGTGAGCGCGGTGTACGTCTTCGCGACGGCCATCGACGCGTATTGGTACAGGCCGGTCAGCACCGGATACTCCATGTACCGCAGGGCGGGCGTGCCGTCGTACTGCTTTCTCGGTTTCCCGGCGTCGTCCTTCTCCGACCAGTGCGACCTGTATGGGAATTCGCCGCGGTCCAACAGTTCCGCGGTGTACAGAGGCACGGTGTCGGAGTAGCAGAGCTCGTAGTAAGCGCGGTTGTTCTCCCACACCGCGACCCGTTGGTCGGCGGAGCCCTTGGTGGTGCTCTGCAGGCAGGCGGACTTGGTCGACCATCCTATCGCGAGGAACAGCAGCCCGATGATGAACATCACCCGCAGCGGGGTGATGAAGGCCTGACGGCCGATCAGCGCGTGCCGACCGACGGGCCCACCGATCGTCTCCGAGAGTGCGGCCCCGATAACGTCTGTGCGACTCGGGAAGTCACGTTCGTCGAGGCTGCGCAGATCCGGCGCAAGGGGCTGCGGGGACACCGCCCCGTCGCCACCTCCAAGACCGGATTCGGTGGATGAACTCACAGGCCGGGCCGCATCAGCTGTGCAATGGCATGCCCGGAGGACACGTCACCGGGTGCCAGCGGCATGCGCGCATCGTAGCGTGAAGGAGGCGGCGATCACGGCGGCGGCGGGCCGGGTGGCGGACCCTCGGCTCCAGGGTCCCCCGGTGGGGGCGGTCCCCCCGGAACCGTCGACGGCGGACCGAGCGGGATGGTGATTCCGGGCGCCACTTCGACGCCGGGCTGGACCACTTCTCCCGGTGTCGGCTCCGGGGGCGCCGAAGGCGGTGGCGGGGGTGGTGGCGCAGCAGGCACACCCGCGTACCCACCGATCTCTGTGGGCTTCGGGAACGTCTCCTTGGTGGTGCCGTCCAACGCCTTATCCATTGTGGACTTCCAGATGTCGGACGGCAGCGTCGAGCCCCAGACCGGCCCGCCCGACTTGTTCGTCAGCGGTTTGTCGCCCCGGGTGGTGCCGACCCACACCGCGGTCGCCAGTGACGGCGTGAACCCGACCATCCATGCGTCCTTGTTGGCCCCGGTGTCGCCGAGCTGGGTGGTGCCGGTCTTCGCCGCCGACACCCGCCCGCCCGCGAGGTTGTGCCCGTTGGAGTAGCCCGCGATCGGCTGCATGGCAGCCGCGACGTTGTCGGCGACAGCTTTGTCGATCCGCTGGTCGCCCCCGGTCTCCTTGTCCGAGGCGTCGAACAGCACCTGCCCCGCAGAGTCCACTACCTTTTGCACGAAGTGCGGGGCATGGTAAATGCCCGACGCGGCCAGCGTCGCATAGGCGGACGCCATGTCGATGGGCCGGGATTGGTACTGGCCCAACACAATCCCGTTGTTGGGCGGGCCGCCCTTGCCGTCTTCGGACAGCGTGTGGTCAACACCGGGAAAGCTGTCGGCGATTCCGGCCTGGTGCGCCGCAGCGGCGACGTCCACGGGTCCGTTCTTCAACTTCAGCATCAGGCGGTAGTAGCTGGTGTTCAGTGACCTCTTCAGCGCCTCGGCGATGCTGCAGGTGCCGCAGCCTTCGCCTTCCACGTTCCCGATGGTGATTCCGTTGATGTTCAGCGGAGAGCTGTCCACCTGATAACCCAGCCCGATTCCCTGTTCGAGCGCCGCCACCAACGCGAACACCTTGAACGAGGAGCCGGTCTGCAAGCCGGCCTGGGCGAAGTCGAACCCCTGGGCGTCAGTACCGCCGTAATACGCCTTCACCCCGCCGGTTTTCGGGTCGATGGACACAACGGCGGCCCGCATGTCGGGATCCTGTCCGTTGAGCGTCTTGTCGACCGCCTGCTCGGCGGCCTTCTGCATCGTGGGATCGATCGTGGTGGTGATCTGCAGGCCCTGTGTGTTCAGCGTCCGCTCGTCGATATTGAAAAGGTCGAGCAACTCGCGGGTGACCTCACGCTGGATAAGGCCGTTCGGCCCCGTCGTCTGGCTTTCGGCGCGGTACTGATCAGCCGGCACAGTCGGCGGGAACACCTGCGCTGCGCGGTCGCTCGCGGAGAGCTTGCCGGTGGTGACCATGCCGTCGAGCACCCAGTTCCAGCGGGTCGCGCTGCCCTCGGGGTTGACGGCGGGGTCCAGGCCGGACGGCCGCTGGATGAGGGCCGCCAACAGGGCGCCTTCACTAACCGTGAGCTGTTCGACGGGCTTGTTGAAGTACGCCTTCGTGGCCGCAGAGATGCCGTACGCGCCGCGGCCGAAGTAGATGATGTTCAAGTAAGCCTGAAGCACTTGGTCTTTCGACCACTCGCTGGACATCTTCGTAGAGATGACGAGTTCTTTGGCTTTTCGTACGATGCCGCCGACACCGGCGCGCTGTGATCCCACCAGCGCGTTCTTGACGTATTGCTGGGTGATGGTCGAGCCACCCTGGGTGTCGCCGCCGAAGAGATTGTTCTTGATCGCCCGCAGGAAGCCGGTGACCGAGAACCCAGGGTTCGAGTAGAAGTCCCTGTCCTCAGCGGCTATCACCGCGTCCCGGACGTGTTGGGGTACCTGATCGATGTCGACGTCGACCCGGTTACCTTCGGGCGGAACGATTTTCGCGATTTCGGTGCTGCCGTCGCTGGCGAGGATGGTCGACACCTGGTTGGTGCGCATGTCCCCCGGCTGCGGGACGTCGACAATCATGTACGCCATCGAGAACGTGACGATCGGCAGGACCACGAATGCGACGAGCGCCAGGATCAGACCGCGGCGCACCCACTTCCAGTTGACTTGGCGCTTCGCCCCCGGCCTGGGCCCGGGCGGACCGCCGTCCCCGCCTGGGGGACCGCCCGTCGGCGGCGTCGGCGGCATGCCGTCCAGGGCAGCCTTGACCATCTCGATCGGGTCGCGGAGGTCGGCGGTGTCCTCGGTGATCGCGGGGATGACGGTCGTGGGATGGGCATCGGAGGGCGGCCGCCGCGGCGGTAGCGGGCGCGCGGGCGGACCAGTGCTCGCACCGCGGGTTCGCGGGGGCAGTCCTGGCGCGGGTCGGGCGGGTGCGTCCGGACGCGGGTTCTGCGCCGGTGCGCTCGCTCGATCGGCCGGCCCCCCCACACGGTCAGCCGCCCCTCCCTGCGCAATGTCACCGGCTGACACGTCGGGGCGCTCCCCGCTATTCACTCGCCGTCCGCGCGCCGTTGCGCGCCGTCCGGGTGCCGCGCGTTCGCGTCGGGGGACGTATCGCGCCGAGGACGTACGACTTGACCAGATGGTTCCAACTGCAAGTGCGGCACACCTCCACCACATGCACCGAGAATTCGTCGAAACGAGTGGCCAGCAGCACCAGCTCCTCGGCGGTGCGGGCCGAGCCGGACACTGCACCGAGGTGATCGCCGAACACCCACGACACCAGCGTGAGCTGCTCCTTGCGACAAATCGGGCACATCACCGAACTGGGCTTGCCGTGATACTTGGCTGCCCGTAACAGGTACGGATTCGCGTCACAGACCTCCGAGACGCCGGTGCGTCCCGAATAGACCTCGGCCAGTAGGGACCGCCGCCGAAGCGCGTAGTCCACCATCTGTCGCTGCAGTCGCACGGAGACCAGAGTACGTCCCCAGTCCGACCCAAGAGGCACCGAAGGCGCCCCGGAATTGTCGGCGTGTGTTGTGGGCTGCGATGTTGCCCGGTCAAATTCTCAGCATGCTTCTACGATCATCGTCGTGGCGACGCGGCAATCGAGTGGTACTCGGGCGAAGGACACCGACCGCAACGACACCTGTCAGGTTCTTGACACGGCGTTGAGCGAGGGCCAGCTGTCCATGGAGGAACACCGTGAGCGGGTCAGCACCGCCACACAAGCCGCGACCCTCGGTGATCTGCAGGCGTTGGTCTCGGACCTGCAGACCGAGAACGCGCCGGTGCAGCTGCCGAAACTGAGGATCCGCACCCCGTTTTCCTCCGTGAGCGGTAACGGGCGGGGGATGCGGGTCGCGGTGGCTTCGGTGCTCGTCCTGTTCGGCGTCGGCCTCGGTTGGGGCATCTTCGGCCACAGTTCGCCGTTGCACTCCGGCGACGCCGCCAACTCCGACCCCGGGGCAAAACCGGACGGCATCGAGCCGGTCGTGTTGACGCCACCGACGCAGTTGTTCTCACTGAACGGACTGACCGGGCTGATGGAGCAGACGCGCAAGAAGTTCGGCGACACCATGGGTTACTCCCTCAGAATCTTCTCCGACGACGCCGACCTTGATCGAGCTGATCCGAAGGAGCCGCGCCGCAAGCTGTCGTACACCTACCGCGGCGGTTGGGCCAGTCAGTCCTCGGGCAGCAAGAGCGACAGCGACGTTCTCGTCGATTTAGGAGGATTCGACCCGGCCACGCTCGTGGCGGTCCTGCGTGGTGCACCGAAATCCCTCGGAATCAAGCCGCAGGACGTGAAAAGCAGCCACATCGAAATCAAGGCGTCCCCCGACCCCCTGACGCCGGCGGCGGTCGTGATCTCCATCTATGTGTCCGGTGAGTTCTCCAGCGGCTGGATGAGCGTCGACGGCGCGGGCAACGTCGTGCAGATGTACCCCGCGACACCCTGACGCGGCTGTGATCTTGAACATCGGGTAAACCCTCATGTAGCGACGAATATATCGGCGCGATACAATTGGCCGACGTGTTGGAACGTCGTAGCGGCTGAGCAAAGGAGGTGACTCTGTGCTGGAACTCGCCATCCTGGGACTTCTGCTGGAGTCGCCGATGCACGGCTACGAACTACGCAAGCGTCTGACCGGTTTACTCGGCGCATTCCGGGCGTTCTCCTACGGTTCACTTTATCCAGCACTCCGTCGCATGCAACTGGACGACCTCATCGCCGAGGACGCAGCTCCCGCCGGCGCTCCCGTCCGGCGTGCCCGTCGGGTCTACCAGCTGACCGACGCCGGCCGGCAACGGTTCACCGAGCTCGTCGCCGACACAGGTCCGCAGAACTACACCGACGACGGCTTCGGCGTTCACCTCGCCTTCTTCAACCGCACCCCGGCCGAGGCGCGGATGAGGATCCTCGAGGGACGTCGTCGTCAGGTCGAGGAGCGGCGGGAAGGCCTGCGCGACGCGGTCGCGCGGGCCAGTAACTCGTTGGATCGCTACACCCGCCAACTGCACCAGCTGGGCCTCGAGTCCAGCGAGCGGGAGGTGAAGTGGCTCAACGAGCTGATTGCCGCAGAACGAGTCGCGCAAGGTCAAGCCGAGTACTAACCCACACCCCCAAAGCTTTCAGTGGCAGGGAGAGTAAGGAGAAACGCACATGAGTGGCAACAACACCGCCGGGTCGGAGGTGCGCGTCGCGATCGTCGGCGTCGGCAACTGCGCGTCCTCCCTGGTCCAAGGCGTGCAGTACTACCACGATGCCGACGAGCATTCGGCGGTGCCCGGCCTGATGCATGTGCGCTTCGGCCAGTACCACGTGCGCGACGTGAAGTTCGTCGCCGCGTTCGACGTCGACGCCAAGAAGGTGGGCTTCGACCTGTCGGAGGCGATCTTCGCGTCGGAGAACAACACCATCAAGATCGCCGACGTGCCGCCCACGAATGTGGTGGTGCAACGCGGGCCGACCCTGGACGGCATCGGCAAGTATTACGCCGACACCATCGACCTGTCCGACACCGAACCCGTGGACGTGGTCAAGGCCTTGCGCGAGGCCGAGGTCGACGTGATGGTGTCCTACCTGCCGGTCGGCTCGGAAGAGGCCGACAAGTTCTACGCCCAGTGCGCGATCGACGCCGGCGTCGCGTTCGTCAACGCGCTGCCGGTATTCATCGCGTCGGACCCGGTGTGGGCGAAGAAATTCGAAGACGCCGGCGTGCCGATCGTCGGCGACGACATCAAGAGCCAGGTCGGCGCCACCATCACCCACCGCGTGATGGCGAAGCTGTTCGAGGACCGCGGGGTGCAGCTCGACCGCACGATGCAGCTCAACGTCGGCGGCAACATGGACTTCCTCAACATGCTCGAGCGCTCGCGCCTGGAGTCCAAGAAGATCTCCAAGACCCAAGCCGTCACCTCCAACCTGCAGAAGGAATTCAACGCCAAAGATGTGCACATCGGACCGTCGGATCACGTCGGCTGGCTCGATGACCGCAAGTGGGCATACGTCCGGCTCGAGGGACGTGCCTTCGGCGACGTGCCGCTGAACCTGGAGTACAAGCTCGAGGTATGGGACTCGCCGAACTCGGCAGGCGTGATCATCGACGCCGTGCGCGCCGCGAAGATCGCCTTGGACCGCGGAATCGGCGGGCCGATCATCCCGGCGTCGGCTTATCTGATGAAGAGCCCGCCGGAACAGATGCCCGACGACATCGCCCGCACCGAGCTGGAAACGTTCATCGCCGGCGGGTAGGGCCTTCCTCCTCTTCTTCTTCTTCTTCTCGTCGAGACTGCGGTGAGATCGCGATCTATCCCCTGAGTGCGATCTCACCGCAGTCTCGCGTTAGATGGGGCCGTGAGCGACGAAGACTTGACTCAGCTCGACGAGTTCGCGCTGCTGCTCGAGAACGCCGAGCAGGCGGGTGTCGACGGGCCGCTTCCGCAGGCTGAACGCATCGAATCCGGGCCGATCAGCGCGCTTCGATTCGGTGCCGATTCCCCTCGGGTGGTGTTTCTGCACGGCGGCGGCCAGAACGCGCACACCTGGGACACCGTGATCCTGGGGCTGGGTGTGCCCGCGCTGGCGGTCGACCTGCCCGGGCACGGCCGGTCTGCGTATCGCACAGACGGTGACTACGGACCCAAGCCGAGTGCCCAGACGCTGGAACCCGTGCTGCGAGAATGGGCTCCGGACGCCGACCTGTTCGTCGGGCATTCCCTGGGCGGGCTGACCGCGCTGCGGTTGGCAACCCACGCTCCGGGTCTGGTGCGGCGGCTGGTTCTCGTCGATGTCACGCCGTCAGCCCCACAGCGGCACACCGAGATGACAGACGCCCAGAAGGGCACCGTCGCGCTCGTGGAGGGTGACCGCATCTTCGACAGCTTCGACGCGATGGTCGAGGTGACGGTGGCGGCCGCGCCGCACCGTGACCGGAAGTCATTGCGGCGCGGCGTGTTTCACAACTCCAAACAGCTTGACGACGGTACTTGGACGTGGCGATACGACTCCTTCCGCAAGACCGAGGGCTTCGAGGGGCTCTGGGACGACGTGCCAAAGCTCACCACTCCGACCACGTTGGTGCGCGGCGCGAAGTCAGCGTTCGTCAACGACGAGGATGCCGACGAATTCGCCCGCACCGCGCCGGGATTTCGTGAGGTGCACCTCATCGCAGACTCCGGACATTCGGTGCACAGTGACCAGCCGCACGCGCTCATCGCCATCCTGCGCAAGGTGCTCGGCGCCTAAGCTTTCGGCGGCGCTGCCAGGTCGTACACGGTCTCCGATCCGACCTTGATCGGCGCGTAGTTTGCAGCCACCCAGTTGGCGATGTCCGCGTGCAGGGCGTTGGACTGCGGCCACCCGGTGTGACTGTTGGTCGTCGCGATGTAGTACGCCACACGGTGATCGGCGACGTACCGCTGGAACTGACTCAACGTCGGCACGGGATCGCGGCCGGAGAATCCGCCTACGGCCATCACCGCGGTGTCGGTCTTCAGTTCGAGACCGGCCGCGGCCGACGACCGGGTGATCGCTGCCGACCACTCGGTGTGGGTGGCAGACAGCATCGCCTCGAGTTGCGGGTTACTTGTGCTCTGCCCGAATCCCCTGCCGAAACTGTTCCCACCCCATGAGAACCCGGCAGCCGTTGCGTGTGCCGACCGGGCAGGCCCGACGGACGGGCCGCCGCCGCTCTGCGGCTGCCCGATCGTGGCCACCGCGTACAACGTGGATCCGGCCAGCGCGACAAGCAGGGCCGCGATCACTGTCGCGTGCGCGAAACGACCACCCGTCTTCGCCATCGCCACCACGAGTGCGACCGTCGTGATGACCGCAAGCCCCACGATGACCCAGCGCAACGCCGGCAACCACTCCGCGTTGCGACGCAGGAGCCAGAAACCCCAGCCGCTGGTCACTGCGAGCAGCAGGGCCATCCCGATTCGCCCGGGCCATGCTTCGCGTCGGCTCCACATCTCGTGCACGCCGATCGCGAACATTCCCGCGACAGCTGGCGCGACCGAGAGGCAGTAGTACGGATGGATCATGCCGTGCATGTAGCTCAGGACGATCCCGTCGACCAGTAACCAGCCCCCGAACAGGATGGTGACGCCCCGCACGAGGTCGGTGCGCGGCGCGCGGCCCCGGGAGACCAGCACGAGGATCGTCGCCAGCAAGGCGCCGGGCAGCAGCCAGCCGATCTCGAATCCGAACTCACCGGAGAACAGTCGCGACCAACCCTGCGACTGGTTGCCGAACCCGCCGAATCCGCCTTGGCCGGCGTGGTGCACAGCGTCACCGGGTGCATCAGGGACCGGGGGCGGGCCTTGGAAGCCTCCGCGGTTGCGGCCGAGGACACGGGCGAAACCGTTGTAGCCCAACACAAGATCCATGAAACTGTTGTCGGTGGAGCCCGCGATGTAGGGCCGCGTCGATGCCGGCCACAGGATCGTAAGCGCCACGAACCACCCCGCCGACACGATGAACGCCGCCAACGAGGCGAGCAGCTGCACCAGGCGTCGTCGTAGCGGGGCCGGGGCCACGACGAGGTACGCAAGACCGATGGCTGGCATCACCATCACGCCCTCGAGCATCTTCGCCAGAAACGCGAACCCCAGCGCGACCCCCGCCAGCACCAGCCATTTCGTGCTTGCCTGTTGCATCGCACGTACCGCGCAGTATGCGGCGGCCATCATCAGCAACACCATCACGGCGTCGGGGTTGTTGAACCGGAACATCAAGGCGGCCACGGGGGTGAGCGCCAGCGCGGCACCCGCGAGCAGGCCCGCCTTGGGGCCGCAGATTCGCGCGACGGCGCCGTACAGCAGCGCCACCGTCGCCACGGCCATCAACGCCTCGGGGACGAGCATGCTGGCGCTGCTGAAGCCGAAGATTTGACCTGACAGCCCCATCACCCACTGCGACACCGGCGGCTTGTCGACGGTGATGAAGTTGTGCGCGTCCAGCGAACCGAACAGCAGCGCCTCCCAGTTCTTCGAACCTGCCTGTGCGGCGGCGGCGTAGAACTGGTTGCCCATCCCATCGATCGTGATGTTCCACAGGTACATCGCGGCGGTTCCGACGAGCAGCACCGTCAGCCACACCCGATCCCACGTCTTGCCGATGGACTTCCCGGACCCGTCGTGGTCGACGAAGTCAGGGGACGGGCTGGTGATTTCGTCGGCTTGCGCGGTTGACGTCACACTGCCATTGGGACATGGCTGCGTGAGAAGAACATGAGAGTGACCGGGGAGGTTCCTGGATGAACCGCGAGGTTGGCAGAATTGTCACCGATGAGCGCTTGCGCGAAGAGCTGCACTGTCTGGATGGCGCTCGTGGCGACGGCGATGATGCTTGCCGCCGCCTGCACCTCTGGCCCAGCCGATCGGCGCCCCGCAGTCGACGATCTGACCCGACAGCTCGGCGCCATGCCCGGCGTGGTCGGCGCGCGCCATACGTTCAGCGATGACCCTGCACGCGGTCCGGCCTATTTCGAGATAGATGTCGACGTTGATCAGAACGTCACTGCCGATCAGCTCTCGGCGATCACCGGCCGGTACCTCGACAACCTTCAGCGGGTCGACTATGCCGGCTACCGCGCCGAACTCGACGTGCACCGCGGCGACGGACTCCTTCTCGTCGACACCACCGGCCGTCCCGTCGCCAACCGCGATCAGATCCTCGCGCAGGCGCGCAGCTGGGTGGCGTTGGGCGAGCGATTCCCCGGCAGCACCATCAAGTTGCGGGCCACTACGAGCCACGCCGATGGCAAAGCGCCGGTACCGAATTCGGGAAGCATCCAGCTGCCTGACGGATCCGATTACACCGCGGTCACCGCCGCGGTGAGCACCCTGGCCGCCTCATTCGCCGATCTCACCACCGGAGAGTGGACCATCAACGCCGGGACGCAGCACCCGGCCGAAGTCCATACGTCGCAGCGCCTGCCGAACCCATCGGAGATGGAACTGTGGACCGCACTCAACGCCGACCAGTCGATACCGCACGCGGATGTGTTCACGATCAACGGCCCCGTCACCGGACCCCTCTTCGTCTCCGAAAAGATCCCCGCCGACGATCCCGACACGGCGCTAAGACTGGCCGAACGGCATCTGCCGATCGTCGCGCGACTGCCTCCGCTGGTGTTGTACACGGCGACGAACCAGTACCAGGGCCACCTCGGGTTCTACGGTCAGGCGACTGGTCCGGTGACTGTCGCCGTCGGCGGCTGTGTCAGGCGGACCTACCAGCCACCCCCTGTGGAGCAGGCACTGATCGACAAGTATCAGAGCTGTCCCGGCCCCGCTCCGCGCTAGCGTGGAGGCCATGGCCTTCCCACTGCGCATCGGCGTGCAACTACAACCTCAGCACGCCCCCGACTACAGCGACATCCGCGACGCTGTCCGCCGCTGCGAGGACATCGGCGTGGACGTCGCGTTCAACTGGGACCACTTCTTCCCGCTGTACGGCGATCCGGAAGGAGCACATTTCGAATGCTGGACCATGTTGGGCGCCTGGGCTGAACAGACGTCGCGCATCGAGATCGGCGCGCTGGTGACATGCAACTCGTACCGCAACCCTGAGTTGCTCGCCGACATGGCCCGCACCGTCGACCACATCTCGGGTGGGCGCCTCATCCTGGGTATCGGCTCGGGCTGGAAACAGAAGGACTACGACGAGTACGGCTACGAATTCGGCACTGCGGGCAGCCGCCTGGACGACCTTGGTCAGGCGTTTCCGCGGATCACGTCGCGACTGGCCAAACTCAACCCGCCCCCAACCCGCGACATCCCGATATTGATCGGCGGCCAAGGCGAACGTAAGACACTTCGGCTGGTGGCCGAGCATGCAGACATCTGGCACGGCTTCACCGATCTGGACACCTATCAGGGCAAGGCGGACATCCTCGCCCAGCACTGCGCGGCGGTGGGTCGCGATCCCGACACCATCGAAAGGTCGGCGGGCGTCCCGGGATCCGGCGATGAACTGCTCGGGGCCGCCGACGCGTTCGTCGACCTCGGCGTGACGTTCCTGACCGTCGGCGTCAACGGCCCCGACTACGACCTGACCCGCGCCGAGGCGCTGTGCCGGTGGCGGGATGCCCGATCCGCGTCCTGACCCGAGGAGGCCACCGAAACCGAAGGCACGCAGCGGTTTTCTGGCGCAAATTTACATCCTCAGAGAAATCCGCGGTTTCGAACCTGGCAGCCCCCGACAGGTTAGAGTAGCGAATTATGATCGAGACCGAGCCGCAGGTCGCTGAGCTGTCCGAAGGACTGCATCGTGTGCTCTCGAAGCTGGTCTCCGTGCTCCGACGCGGCGACACCAGCCGTGCGACCACCGGCGACCTCACGCTGGCGCAACTCTCGATCCTCGTGACGCTGATCGATCGCGGGCCGATCCGGATGACCGACCTGGCCGCCCACGAACGGGTCCGCACACCCACCACTACGGTCGCCATCCGCCGGCTGGAGAAGCTGGGGCTGGTGAAACGATCCAAAGACCAGACCGACCTGCGTGCCGTGTTGGTCGACATCACCGAAAAGGGCTTGTCGGTGCATCGCGAGTCGCTGGCGAATCGCCGAGCCGCGTTGGCGGCCATGCTTCGCGGCTTGTCCGACGAAGACCGCGACACCTTGGCGAAGGCCCTCGCACCGTTGGAACGGCTGGGCGAACAGTCCACCTCCGGGTAGGTTCTCGCCCAGCTACGGCAGCAGCTTGGTGGTCCCCTCGGCAGGCATCGTCTTGCTGATGATCTTGGCGTAGCAGTGGTCGCGGTCGAAGCCGTTGGATGTGCACCATCCGAGCGCATCCTCGCCCGTGGGGAATGTGACGCCGACAGACGTGACCCACATGTCCGTGATCGTGTACGTGCTCCACTCGTTGGACCACGTGAGCCGCACGTTGTCGAACTTCTGACGCAGTCCGAGGTGTTCGCGCAAGATCGCGGCATTGTCCCAGTGGATTCCGTCCCAGAAGTCCCCGGGTTTCTTGGAGCTCAACTGTGGTATCCAGCGGCCCTCGAGTTCGCGCTGGATCGCCGGTGTGTCGCTGTCTGCGATGGCGCGCAACGCATTGCCCGCGGCAGCATCGGCGTTCCCTCCGATCGGCCGCCCCGGCCCTGTTGCCGTGAAGGTTCCCGTCGAAGAGGTCTTCGCGGTCCCCGAAGTCGTTTGCGCGGAGCCGGATTCGCTGGATTCGATCCGGTAACCCGGCGAGCTGACGGTGTATCTATCGTCCAGCATGCCCAACGGCATCCAGTAGTCGTCCGCACCAAACACGAAGCGGTACTCCACGGCGCCGTCGTCGGGACGGGGAACGAAAACCGGGTTCGCTGACAGATCGAACCGGCCGGACGCGACGTCGACGCGGCCGTCCGACGTAGCGATCGCGATCGTCGTGTTCGGTGACGCCAGGACGTCACCGCCGGGACAGCTGGCCTTGACCCGCAGCTTGACCGTCAGGCCGTCCGCACTCGTCTTGGCGTCGGTCATCGAATACGACGGCGGAGTAGCGCATTTCGTGACTTTGGCTGACTTGCCCGGCGCACCGTTGGTCCCCGTCGCGGCAGTGGGTTTGTCCTTGGAGCCGCCGCGCATCGCGATGACCGCGACGACGACGATGACAGCGATCGCGGCCACCACGGCCACCGCGATGGCGATCGTTTTTCCGGGCGATTTGGGTGGCGGCGGCGGGTACTGCGGCGGGTAGAACGGTGGCGGCGGCTGCAGCCGCTGGGTGTACTGGTCCTCGGGTTGCGACCACGGTGACAGTGCGGTCGGCGGTTGACGCGTCTCCATCGACCAGGCCCGCAGCTCCTCGCGCGCCATCGTGCGCTTCTGCTCGAAGGGCTCCAACGTCGTCGGGGGCTCGTCGGACGACCCCGTCGGTGGCTCCCCGGCGGGCTCGAAGTCTTCGCCTGACCACGCACCGGTCTCGTCTGCACCCGCGGCTGATCTGTTGGCCGCGTCAGGCACCCTCGACGTGGGTTCGTCTCCGGAAGAACGGCTGTCGCTCACGACACCACCTCCCCTCAGCGACCCGATGGCTGAGTCTAGGCGGTCGTCAGAGCTCGGTCACCCGAGCCAGTCAAGCACCGCCGCCGCAGTCCACGACTGTTGCATGCTGCCAAGCGGTTCGCCGGTAAATGGCTCGTAATACTCGGCGAACGTGCCGTCGCTGGCCTGACGGAGTCCTTCTCTGCTGAGGTTCCGCGAACGTTCGGTCCACCCTCGGCGCGCGAACGCCCAGGAGAAGAGCCACGTCATCACCGGCCAGACCGGTCCGCGCCAGTACTCCCGGGCCCGGAAGTCCCGCGACACCGGTGACGTCGAGGGGATCAACGCGAACCGCAGGTCAGGATGCCCGCAGAACCTGGGTCCCTCGAGCAGCCGCAACAACGCCCGTTCTCGGTCGTGGGACAAACCGCCACACAACAGCGGAGCGAACTGGGCGACTGTCTCGGTAGCGATCAACTTCTCCGCACGAACGTCGTAATCTCTTGCAGCCCCGGTCCTTTCATCGGTTGTTTCGACGACTCCGGCGCGGAACCGCTCCGCCCACGAGTACAGGTCGCGGACGTCGGCGTTGGGCCTGCGGTAGTCCTCGCCGATGTTGGCAAGCACCTCGCAGGCCAGTGCGAAAACAGCCGACACGAAGACGTCCTCCACGGCGAAGCTCATCACCTTCGGCAGGAGTTCGTCGTCGTAACGCGCGATCTTCATCTCCTCGACCAGCCAGAGGTACCGGTCGTACTCGCTGTCGGACGGACGTTGGGTCGGGTCGTCGACGACCAGATTGTCGCGCCGCTCGTATTCCGGGAGGACGCCGGGAATCACGTTGGCGTACGCATCATCCCACCGCGGCGAGTTGTCCATCCCAGATTCCCAGCCGTGGTAAAGCGTGATCCGTCCCCGCTCGTTTTGGTCGCGGGCCTCGGCCAGCCATCGGTGCCAGCGCACCAGATCGGGCCACCGGCGGTCGAGAAACGCCTCCGCGACGTGCCGGGTGGATCGGCCCCGCCTGCGCGCGTGATCGAGGATCCGCTCCACGGCGATCGCGTGAACCGGTGGCTGGGTGATACCCGAGGTGTGCCGGTCACGTGGCGCCGCGCCGGCCAGCGCCGCGCACGCCCAGCGGCCGGGCCCCGGAAAGTAGTTGTCGAGCTGACTCGCGAACACGATGTGCGGGATCATGCCGTTCGCCCACTGCGCCGACAGCAGCGTGTCGAGTTCGACGACGGCCCGCTCGACGCTCAGCGGCGCCAGCCCCACCGAGACGAACGCGGCGTCCCAGCTCCACATGTGCGGATACAGCAGCGGCGCCGCCGTGGTCATCACCCCCAGGTCGTTGCCGCGCAGCAGGTACGCAGCACGAGCGGCGAGCTGCGTGGGGGAGAAGCTGGGATCGGGTGCCATCCCCCCTATCATGCGGCGAGCGACGCCGGCTCGCCCGCCGACGGCCGTCGACAGGCAGTCGATACGCTGACGGCATGGCCACCGCACTGATCACCGGAGCCGGCGGCGGGCTCGGTTCTGCGATCGCCGATGCCCTGGCGCCCACCCATGACCTGCTGCTTGCCGGCCGGCCGTCGAAACGCCTCGACAACGTGGTGGCGCGGCTGGGCGCAACGGCAGTCGAGCTCGACCTGACCGACGTCGGCGCCACCAGCCCCGTTGACGTCGATGCGCTCGATGTGCTGGTTCACAACGCCGGTGTCGCCTATCCGGATCGACTCGCCGACTCCCGCATCGAAGACTGGCGAACGACCTTCGACGTCAACGTCATTGGTGCGGTCGCGGTGACTCATACTCTGCTGCCTGCGTTGCGGCGCGCCAAAGGCCACGTGGTCTTCGTCAATTCCGGCGCGGGTCTGAATGTGCTCCCAGGCATGGCCTCGTATTCCGCGAGCAAGTTCGCCCTACGCGCATACGCCGACTCGCTTCGCGCCGAAGAGCCGAAGCTGCACGTCACCTCCGTGCACGTCGGCCGGATCGACACCGCGATGCAGCGCAAACTGGTCGAGTTCGAGGGCGGCAAGTACGACGCACGTCACTACCTGAAACCGGAGACCGTCGCAGGAGCGATCGCCAATATCGTGGCCACGCCGTCCGACGGGCACGTGCACCAGATCGTGCTTCGCCCCTGATCCGGCTCTAGATCACCAAATTCACCAGGCGGCCCGGAACCACGATCACCTTCTTCGGCGCGGCGCCCGACAGGAACGCCGCCACCTTCTCGTCGGCAAGGGCTGCGGTCTGCACGGCTTCGGCGCTCGCATCGGCAGCCACCGAAATGCGTGCGCGCACTTTGCCGTTCACCTGCACCGGGTACTCCACCGTGTCCTCGACCAGGTATCGGGGATCGTGTTGGGGGAAGGGACCGTGCGCCAACGGCCGGTCGTGACCCAGCCGGCGCCACATTTCCTCGGCCATATGCGGCGCGACGGGCGCGAGCATCAGCACCAGTGGCTCCACAGCGGCGCGCGCCGTGACCGCTTGCTTGGTCAGGTGGTTGGTGTACTCGATGAGTTTGGCGACGGCCGTGTTGTTGCGCAGGTTCACGTAGTCGTCGCTCACCCCTGCGACGGTACGGTGCAGGGCGCGTAGCGTGTCCTCGTCAAGCGGATCCCCGGTCGCAAGGGCTTCGCCGGTCTGCTCGTCCACCACCAACCGCCAGGCGCGCTGCAGGAATCGGTAGGCACCCACCACATCCTTGGTGGCCCACGGCCGGGAGGCTTCCAGCGGACCCATCGACATCTCGTACACCCGCAGGGTGTCCGCGCCGAACTCGTCACAGATCTCGTCGGGCGACACGGAATTCTTCAGGCTCTTGCCGATCTTCCCGAACTCCTGAAACACCTCGATCTCACCGTCGGGGCCGTGGTAGTAGAAGCGGCCGTCGCGGTCGGTGACCTCTGCGGCCGGCACGTAGGCGCCGCGCGCATCCGTGTAGGCGAACGCTTGGATATAGCCCTGGTTGACCAGGCGGCGGTAGGGCTCCCGCGAGCTGACGTGACCCAGGTCGTAGAGCACCTTGTGCCAGAACCTCGCATACAGTAGGTGCAGGACCGCGTGCTCGACGCCGCCGACGTAGAGGTCCACGCCGCCGGGATCGTCGGGGCGGTGCTCGGCGGGTCGCGGACCCATCCAGTACGCCTCATTCTCCTTGGCGCAGAACTCTTTCGAATTGTGCGGATCGGCGTAGCGAAGTTCGTACCAAGAGCTTCCGGCCCATTGCGGCATCACGTTGGTGTCACGGGTATACGTCTTGGGGCCGTCGCCGAGGTCGAGTTCGACGTTCACCCAGTCGGTTGCCTTAGCCAGCGGCGGTGACGGTTCGCTGTCGGCATCCTCTGGATCGAACAGGACCGGAGAGTAGTCGGCGATGTGGGGCAGGACCACCGGCAGCTCGGATTCGGGCAACGGGTGGGCTCGGCCGTCCTCGTCGTAGACGATCGGAAACGGCTCGCCCCAATAGCGCTGGCGCGCGAACAGCCAATCCCTCAGTTTGAACTCGACCCGGCCCGCGCCGAGGCCGTCCGCCACCAGCCGCCGTGTGATCGTCTCTTTGGCCGCTTCGACGTTCAGTCCGTCCAGGTACTCGGAATTGACCGCGGGACCGTCTCCGAGGAACGGCCCGCTCGCAACATCTCCGCCGGCGATGACTTCCACTATCGGCAGCCCGAACTCCGTGGCGAACTCCCAGTCCCGCTGATCGTGGCCGGGCACGGCCATGATCGCGCCTGTGCCGTATCCGACCAGCACGTAGTCGGCGATGAAGACCGGGATCTGTTTACCGCTGGCGGGATTCGTGGCATAAGTGCCGAGGAACACCCCGGTCTTGGTCCTGTTCTCCTGCCGTTCGAGATCCGATTTCGCGGCGATCGCGCGCCGGTACGCGCGCACGGCGTCGTCAGGGGCGGATGCGCCGTAGGTCCAGCGCGCGTCGGTGCCGTCGGGCCAACTGTCAGCGACCAGGCGGTCGACCAGTTCGTGCTCAGGCGCCAGTACCACGTACGTCGCCCCGAACAGCGTGTCCGGTCGTGTGGTGAACACCTCGATGTCCACTTGCGCTTCGTCGTTCGCCGACGCCGCGAACAGCGCCGAAGCGCCGGTGGATCTGCCGATCCAGTTGCGCTGCATGGTCTTGACCTTCTCTGGCCAATCCAGCACGTCCAAGTCATCGAGCAGCCGGTCGGAATACGCGGTGATTCGCATCATCCACTGCCGCAGGCGTTTCCGGAACACTGGGAAATTGCCGCGCTCGCTGCGGCCGTCGGCGGTGACCTCCTCGTTGGCCAACACAGTGCCCAGCCCGGGACACCAGTTGACCAGTGAGTCTGCCCGGTACACCAGGCGGTAGGAGTCGACGATGTCGGCACGTTCATCCCCCGACAGCTCCGTCCAGCTTCTGCCATCAGCCAATGCTCTTGTGCCTGAATCGAATTCGGCCACAAGTTCGTCGATGTGTCGTGCCTTCCCGGCGTCAGCGTCGTACCACGCGTTGAAGATCTGCAGGAAGATCCACTGCGTCCACTTGTAGAACTCTTCGTCGGTGGTCGAGAAGCTGCGGCGGGCGTCATGGCCCAACCCGAGCCTGCCGAGCTGGCGCCGGAAATTGACGACGTTCGCCTCGGTGCGGGTGCGTGGGTGTGTGCCGGTTTGGATGGCATATTGCTCGGCAGGCAACCCGAAGGCGTCGAAGCCCAACGCGTGCAACACGTTGCGGCCGGCCATTCGGTAGTAGCGGGCGTAGACATCGGTTGCTATGTAACCCAGTGGATGACCGACATGCAGGCCTTCCCCGGATGGGTAGGGGAACATGTCCTGGACGAACATCTTGTCGGCCGGCAACTCTGCCCTGTCGGCGGGCGCGAGCTCGCCCACGGGGTTGGCCACATTGAACGTGCCCAACCGGGCCCAACGCTCCTGCCATTCGCGTTCCAGCTCGCCGGCCAGTTCCGCCGTGTAGCGGAATTTCGGCACGCCGGCCTCCCTGGCGAGTTGCTGATCAGCACTTGCGGCCGTCGGGGAGTCAGTCACCAGAACAGGTTAGTCACCCTCGCGTCAGGTCTCGGTTCCGTTTCAGACCGGTCAGAGGTCGGTTCCAGAACCGCTCTGCGACTAGAAGTACCAGAGTGGCAGTTGTTACCGTCGGCAGCCAGTCGATCAACTGCGAACGCGCGGAGGGAGGGATCCCGCGATGATCCGTACCGCCCGTACCTGGCTGGCACTGACGGGTGCGACCGCGGCGAGCGTCGCCGGAATAGTTTGCCTGACCAGCCCAGCTGCCACCGCGGAGCCGATGCCGCCGATGCCGGCACCGGTGACGGTCACCCAGACCGTCACGGTTGCTCCGCTGGCAGCCGCGCCCGCCCCCGTCGCCCCGGCGCCTGCGGCGAACCCGCCCCGCGCGGTGGTCGCCCCGGCAGCACTCGCGCCCCCCGCAGCCACCGCCCCGACGGTGACACAGCCCGGCGCCGCAGCAGCACCCGCCCCACCTGCGCTTGTGCCCGCAACCTCGGGCACGCTGCGTGACTTCCTGATCGGCAAACACATCGCATTCGAACCACAACGCCCCGCCGGTTTCTCGGCCCTGAGCATCACGCTACCGATGCCCCCTGGCTGGACGCAGGTACCCGACCCGAACGTGCCCGATGCGTTCGCGGTAATCGCCAACCGCAGCAGCCCCGACCTGTACACCCCGAACGCGCAGGTGGTGGTCTACAAGCTGGTCGGCGACTTCGACCCCAAGGACGCCATCACTCACGGTTTCATCGACAGCCAGTCGTTACCCGCATGGCAGACCACTGACTCGTCGCTCGCCGACTTCTATGGCATGCCGTCCGCGGCCATCGAGGGCACGTACCGGCAAAACGCCATGACGCTCAACATGACGCGGCGCCACGTGATCGCCACCACCGGGACCGGCAGATACCTCGTCACGCTGACGGTCAGCACACAGGCAGGCCGCCAGGCCGCGCCCGTGGCGGCCGACGCCACCGACGCGATTGTCAACGGTTTCCGGGTGACGCCCCCGGCGCCTGCGCCGGCCTCCTGAAGCCGCTGCGCACAGGGCTCTCGTATTCTGGGCTCATGCTCATCGCCGGGGTGATCTGCCTGTGCGCCGCGGCGGCGATCGCGGCGCTTGGCGCACGTGCGCTGGCCCGTCCCGCCGCTGCCGGGACCCAGCAGGTGTTGCGTGCGGTGGCGCCTACCCAGCTCGCCGCGGCGGCGATGCTCGCGGCAGGCGGAATCGTTGCGCTGTCGGGTCGGCCGTCGGTCGGACTGCTGGTGCTGTGTGCCGCCGGGGCGGTGGGCACGATCGCCGCCGGGCTGTGGCAGGGCACCCGGTACGCGCGCGCATTAATCGAGGGCGACCGCGGCTGTGCGGGCGCGGCAGGCGGATCCTGCGCGAGCTGCACTTTGCCTTGTCGCTAGGCGCTGTTCGGATCGGCATGGGTGGGCTGATCATGTTGCCGCTCATGATCTTTCGCAGATCCAGTTGCTCGTATGTGCCGCGGCCGCGGCGCGGTTGTCGCGGAACGCACCGCTTCTCCCGCCGCCGGCAAACGGCTGAAGCTCAGTTCCTGGTGATGTCGATCGGGTGAGTTGCCAACAGTGACATCGGCGTCGGCTGGCGGCGCAAAACATGTGCCCACAGATCGACGCGGGGTTGCGCCAAGACATCAGAAGGCAAGGCGGACAACACAATCCAGTCGTCCCGCTCGATCTCGCCCTCCAACTGACCGATGGTCCACCCTGAGTAGCCTGCAAAGATCCGCACACCCTCGACGAGCGGCGCGATCACGTCGGGTTCCGCGTCGAGGTCGACCATCGCGATCCGGCCCTGTACATGACGCAGCCCCGGTATCCCCTCACATGTCGTGCCCGCCCGCAGCGTCGCCAGGCACAGCGCGGCGTCGCGCTTGACGGGCCCACCGATGAACATCGTCTTAGGTTTGGCCGAGAGTTTGGTCCATTGCGGGAGGACGTTGTACACCGCGGTCTCGCTGGGCCGGTTGAGCACGACCCCAAGCGTGCCGCCGTCGTTGTGCTCCACGATGTAGATCACGCTGCGGCGGAAAGTGGGCTCGACGAGATCGGTGTTGGCCAACAGCAGCGTCCCGGATCGCACTCGGTGTGCGGGCGGAGCGTACTCCTCCGGGTCCTCCGAGTGAGCCATCCGACCATCATGTCACCAGCGCATGACAATTGGGGCCAACGGCGTCCGGGATATTTCGTTGCGAGTGTCTGTGTTGCGGGTATTTGTAGTGTGAGCCGATGGCCGCGTCCAATGCGACGGGTCGGCAGAAGGTGACACCAGTGGTCAACATGCACGCGCCGAGCGCCCTGTACCGCTCGGTGCGAGGCATGCCCGAATTCGGACGGCTGATGGCGGTCCGCATCCTCGGCCAGTTCGGCGACGGACTCTTCGCGGCCGGCTTGGCCGGGGCGATTCTGTTCAATCCCGACCGCGAGGCCGAGCCGTGGAAAATCGCCGCCTCGTTTGCGGTGCTGTTCCTGCCGTACTCGCTGATCGGCCCGTTCGCCGGCGCCGCACTGGACCGCTGGGACAGGCGCTATGTCCTGGTGGCCGCCAACGGCACGCGGCTGGCATTGATCGTCGCCGTCGGTGTGCTGCTGGCCATCGGTGCGGGCGACATCTGGGTGCTGGCCGGGTCGTTGATCGTCAACGGCGGCACCCGGTTTGTGACGTCCGGGCTGTCGGCGGCACTGCCCCACGTGGTCCCCGAAGAGGAAGTGGTGACGATGAACGCGGTGGCCACCGCGGCGGGATCGGTCGCGGTTTTCTTCGGCGCCAACTGCATCTTTCTCACCCGGTGGCTGTTCGGTGCCGGCGACACCAGCTCTGCGGCAACCCTTTTCATCGTCATCCCACCTGTGCTCGCCTCGACGCTGCTGGCCTGGCGGTTCGCGCCGCGCAGCCTGGGTCCGGACAACACCGCCCGCGCCATCCACGGCTCGGCGTTTTACGCGGTCCTGACCGGCTGGCAGCACGGTTTGCGGACCGTCGCCAACACGTCGAGCGTGACCGCGACGCTGACCGGCCTGGCAGCTCATCGGATGGCCTTCGGTATCAACACGATGCTGATGCTGGTGATCGTGCACCACACGTGGACGCAAGCTGTCGCGGGTCTGGGCGTGGCCGCCGCGTTCGCCGCGGCTGCCGCGGTCGGATCGTTCGTCGCCACCCTGATCACACCGGCGATAGTGAGCCGGGTCGGCCGCTTCGCCGCGGCCAACGTGGCGCTGGGCGCCGCGGCGTTCGTCCAGGCGATGGGCGCTGCACTGCTCGTGCCGGTACTGCTGGTGTGCGGATTCGTGCTCGGCGCCCTCGGTCAGGTCGTGAAGTTGTGCGCCGACAACGCTATGCAGCTCGACGTCGACGACGCGCTGCGGGGACACGTGTTCGCGGTGCAGGATTCGGTGTTCTGGGTGTCGTTCGTCGCCGCCCTTGCGCTGGCCGCGGCCGTGATCCCCGCCGACGGGCATGCTCCGGAACTGGCGTTGACAGGCGCCGCGGTGTACCTGGCCGGTCTCCTGCTGCACGCAGCCATCGGCAGGCGCGGGCCACCGGGGCACAAGGGCTAGGGTTGCCGGCATGGCTGATGCGGGCCCCATTGTCGACGACCTGTGCGCCGAGAGTGACGCGCTCGACACCCTAGTCGCTCCCTTGCATGAAATCGGTTGGCGCACACCGACGCCCGCCCCCGGCTGGACCATCGCCCACCAGATCGGCCACCTCCTGTGGACGGACCGGGTGGCTCATACGTCGATCACCGACGAGCCCGGGTTCGCCGAACTGCTGAAGTCGGCGGCGGCTGACCCGACCGGGTTCGTGGATGCGGCAGCCGCACACGAGGCCCGCCGCCAGCCTGCCGCGCTGCTCGACGACTGGCGCACGACTCGGCAGAAGCTGCACGACGAGCTGCTGGCGGTCCCGGCAGACCGCAAGCTGATGTGGTTCGGGCCGCCGATGAGCCCGGCGTCGATGGCCACCGCCCGGCTGATGGAAACCTGGGCGCACGGGCTCGATGTGGCTGATTCTCTGGGCGTGGCCAGGATCCCGACGGCACGGTTGCGTTCGATCGCGCACCTCGGCGTCCGAACACGCGACTTCGCCTTCGCTGTGCGCGAGTTGCCGCCGCCCACCGAGCCATTCCGCGTCGAGTTGCGCGCGCCCGACGGCACCGTCTGGGAATGGGGCCCGGCAGACGCCGCTCAGCGGATTACCGGGTCCGCCGTGGATTTCTGCTACCTCGTCACCCAGCGTCGGCCGCTGTCGTCGCTCGACATCGTCGCGACCGGGGACGACACCCACCGCTGGCTGTCGATCGCGCAGGCTTTCGCGGGCCCGCCCGGACCCGGCCGCAACTGATCACAGCTCGCTGACGGCGTCGGCGGTACCGTCGCCGTCCGTGTCCGTGAGCTTGACGTCCCACCTGCCGTCCCCGTCGACGTCGACATAGCCGACAGCCCCCGAGGGCGATTCACACACCACCCGGTCCGCCAGCCCGTTGCCGTCACTGTCCAAAAGCCGGTCGTCGGCCTGCCCGTCGGCATCGAAATCCACCAACGGTCCGGTGGTCTGCTCGACGCCCTCGAGACCGAACCAGCGCAATTGGCCCGACCGATCGACAGTCACTGCCCAGGTACCGGATCCGTCATCGGTGAAGTAGCTCTCCGCCACCCCGTCGTCGTCCAGATCCAACGCCGCATGATCAGCCACTCCGTCGCCGTCGAGGTCGCCGATCGCGTCGTCGAGGTGGCCGTCACCGTCGAAATCCAGTCGTACCGAGTCGAGTTCGCCGTCACCGTCGAGATCGACGTCAGGCGTGCCGACCCACATCGTCGCCGAGCCGTCACCCGCACCAAAGCAGTAGTCCACGTCAAGTTCGACGGTCGGTCAGTGTCGGGAGTTCCACCACGTCAGCAGCTCGGCTTCAGCCTCGTCCCTGCTCAGCGGTCCGCGCTCGAGCCTGAGCTCCTTGAGGTACCGCCAAGCCTCGCCGACCTGCGGGCCCGCCGGAATGCCGAGCAGTTCCATGATCGCGTTGCCATCGAGATCGGGCCGCACCCTCTGCAGGTCTTCCTTCGCGGCCAGCTCGGCGATACGTCGTTCAAGGTCGTCGTAATTGGCCTGCAAGCGCGCGGCCCTGCGCCGATTACGGGTGGTGCAGTCCGCCCGGACTAGTTTGTGCAGGCGCGACAGCAGCGGGCCGGCGTCGGTGACGTAGCGGCGCACCGCGGAGTCGGTCCAAGTACCGTCGCCGTAGCCGTGGAACCGCAGGTGCAGGTAGACGAGCTGCGAGACGTCGTCGACCATCTGCTTGGAGTACTTCAGCGCACGCAACCGCTTGCGAGTCATCTTCGCCCCCACCACCTCGTGGTGATGGAAGCTGACTCCGCCGTCGGCTTCGTGCTTGCGGGTGGCCGGCTTGCCGATGTCGTGAAGCAGCGCCGCCCAGCGCAGCACCAGGTCGCGCGGACAGTCAACATCCCCCGACTCGCTTCGCTCCTGCCCGCCGGAACCAACATCCCCCGAGTCGCTTCGCTCCTGCCCGCCGGGACCGGGACCCTCCAGTTCGATCGCCTGGCTCAGCACGGTGAGTGAATGCCGGTAGACGTCTTTGTGCTGGTGGTGCTCGTCGATGGCCAGCCGCATCGCGCCGATCTCCGGTAGCACCACGTCGCCCATGCCGGTGTCCACCACCACCTCTATGCCTGCCACGGGGTCGTCGCCGAGAAGAAGTTTGTCGAGTTCGGCCGCCACCCGCTCGGCGGAGATGCGATCCAGCTGCGGAGCCATCTCGATGATGGCCATTCGCACCCGCGGTGCCAGCGAGAAACCGAGTTGGCTGACGAAGCGCGCCGCCCGGAGCATGCGCAGGGGGTCGTCGCCGAAGGACACCTCCGGGGCGGCGGGCGTGTCGAGCACCTGCTCACGCACGGCGGCCAGGCCATTCAGCGGGTCCACGAACTCGCCGGCCCCGTCCGCTGTGATCCGCACGGCCATCGCATTCACCGTGAAGTCCCGGCGCACCAGGTCGCCCTCGATGCTGGTGTCGAACTGCACTTGCGGGTTGCGCGACACCTGGTCGTAGCTGTCCGAGCGATAGGTGGTGATTTCGACGCGGACCCCGTCCTTGGCAGCGCCGACGGTTCCGAACTGAATTCCGGTGTCCCACAGTGCATCAGCCCATGGCCGCAACAGTCGCTGCACCTTGTCAGGATGCGCGTCGGTGGCGAAGTCCAAGTCGCCACCCAATCGGCCCAGGATCGCGTCACGGACGCTGCCGCCCACCAGGAACAACGCATAACCGGCGTCGGCGAACAACGCACCCACCGCGCGCAGGGTCTCTGTGTGCCGGTTGAGTGCTTTCGCGGCGCCCGCAAGTAGTTCGGCGTCGGACGCGGTATCAGGCACGTTCGATTACCCTAATGCTCGCGCGACGACCCTTGCCCATCGGCGCGGGGGGGCGGGACGAAAAGTCATGCCAGCTACTATCGCTTGGGTGTCGGAAGGCGAACAGGCGAGGCCACGACGGCGCCGGGGCCGGCGCCGAGGCAAGCGTGCCGCCGCCCCCGCGGACTCCCAGGGGCAGTCGTCAGATCGTAATTCGGATACCAACAAATCGACCGCGGCGACCAATTCCAGCACGGCGACCAATTCCGGCAGTGCCGCCAACCATTCGAATGCGGCAGCCAATACCGGCGGCGCCGCCAGCCAGTCCCGTCCCAGGAAACGCTCTTCGGAGCGGCTGCGCACGGTTCACGAGACCTCAGCGGGCGGGCTGGTAGTCGACGGGCTCGACGATCCCACGGGCAGCCAGGTGGCGGCGCTCATCGGGCGGGTCGACCGGCGCGGCCGGATGTTGTGGTCACTGCCCAAAGGCCACATCGAACTCGGAGAGACCGCTGAACAGACCGCGATCCGCGAAGTCGCTGAAGAGACCGGGATCCGCGGCGACGTGTTGGCGTCGCTCGGCAGCATCGACTACTGGTTCGTCACCGAGGGCAGGCGCGTGCACAAGACCGTGCACCACTATCTGCTGCGTTTCCTCGGCGGAGAACTCTCCGATGACGACATGGAGGTCAGCGAGGTGGCCTGGGTGCCACTCGACGAGCTGCCCTCGCGACTCGCGTATGCCGACGAGCGGCGCCTTGCCGAGGTCGCCGACAAGCTGATCCACACGCTGCACACGCACGGGGCGGCAGCACTGCCGCCCCTTCCACACAGCACGCCGTGGCGTC
This sequence comes from Mycobacterium sp., assembly GCA_032159965.1. GTDB lineage: Bacteria > Actinomycetota > Actinomycetes > Mycobacteriales > Mycobacteriaceae > Mycobacterium. Next base: position 78 of record JAVHWG010000164.1, on the reverse strand, counting down.
GCCGCCAAACCCACTCAGCCACCCGGCGGCGTCCGCGCGGCGAGTCCGGCTCAGGGCGGGCGAATGGTCACGGACGAC
>JAVHWG010000177.1:0-2897 GCA_032159965.1 Mycobacterium sp. | reverse complement strand
GCCGAGCCGGCCGAATCCGACGACGGCGAAGCCGACACCGGGATCGTCGATCTGGACCACGACGCGAGCGTGGGTGTGACGGCCGAGGGGGTCGAGGTGATCAACCGGCTGGTATCAGTCGACCCGCGGCCGATCGGACGCACGCCGCGCTCGACGTTGGCGACCTACACCGGCTTGTTCGACGCCGTGCGCCGCGAGTTCGCCGCGACCCCGAAGGCGCGTCGTCGCGGTTGGACCGCTGGCAGGTTTTCGTTCAATGTGGCCGACGGTCGTTGCCCCACCTGTCAGGGAGAGGGGTTCGTGTCGGTCGAATTGTTGTTCTTGCCAGGCACATACGCCCCGTGCCCCGCGTGTCATGGGGCGCGCTACTCCGACGAGACACTTGAGGTGCGCTATCGCGGCAGGACGATCGCCGACGTGCTTGCGATGACGGTCGATGAGGCCTCGTTGTTTCTTGTCGACGTCGCTAGCGCTTCGCGGAGTCTGACCACGCTGCGAGAGGTGGGACTGGGTTATCTCCGTCTCGGACAGCCCGCGACAGAGCTGTCCGGCGGCGAGGCGCAGCGGATCAAGCTTGCCTCTGAACTGCAGCGGCCCCGGCGAGGGCACACCCTCTACGTCCTCGACGAGCCGACCACCGGGCTGCATCCCGCCGACGTGGATCTGCTCGACGATCAATTGCATCGTCTCGTCGATGCCGGCAATACCGTAGTCGTGGCCGAACATGACATGCGCATGGTCGCGGGCGCCGACTGGGTGATCGACCTGGGACCGGGCGCGGGCAGCAACGGCGGCCGGGTGGTTGCGGCGGGCCCGCCGAAGAAGGTGGCACTGGCGAAACACAGCCGTACGGCGCCCTATCTCGCAAAGCAGTTGGCGCCGTCTCGCCAGAGCTCGGAGCATCAGTCGTTGGTCAGGTAGATCACCATTTCCTCGGTCTCGCCAGCCGAATCGAAGGTGTGGACCACCGCTAAAACTTCGGCATCTTCCTCGACCGGACAGGGGTCTCGTCGCACAGACACGTCCGTGGACTTGACCGAACCCGCCGGTAAGCCGTTCAGACGCTGGCCATGCCAGCGCACTCTGCGGGTGGGCGCGTCAGTTGACGGGGCGGTCCGTCAAGCTCGCTACCCGCGGGCGCGAAGCGTTTCCGAGGGAGTTTCACTAAACAGCTGACGATATTGACCGGCAAACCGGCCAAGGTGCACGAATCCCCAACGGCCCGCAACCATCGTTACCGTGACCGAGTGCGGTGAGTTAGCAGCGAGTTCTGCGTGCACGCGGTGCAACCGAAGCCGTCGGAGATAAATCATCGGCGACGGGTGACCGGACCGCGCAAATGCCTGCTGTAAGGCTCGTGCGCTAACCCCGGTTGTTCGCGCCAGTTCAGCGGTGCTCCAAGGCGTTTGAGGATGTGCGTGCATAAGATCGATCACCCGCTTCGCTACAGCCCCGCTGGCTGGACCTTCGCTTTCAGTCAAAGCATCGGTGTAATTGTGGGGGTGTATCTGCAGCAGGCCCTGAATCAGCAAAAGCTGCAGATTCCCGACGGCGAGTTGATGATTCAGAAGCCCACCGGGTTGCCAAGCTTGGCGCGCCAGGAGCCGTACCAGGTGATACCAATCGTTCGCTGCAGTGGTGCCCAGATTGAGTTGCCGATCAAAAACGATCCGTTTGCGCACAGGGCGGTTGAGCATCGCTTCCAGCTGCCGTCGCATCTGCAGTTCAGAAACCTTCAGACAGACCTGACTGCAGTCACCGGACCAGTCAAGCACGCATGGCGTCCCGGGTGTGAATACCGCGACTGAACCGGGCGTCGTTTTGACGAGCCCCCCGTCACGCCACCGACTGACCGCGTTGCCAGACAACGGGGCATCGATGTAGTAGGCAGGTACGTCGTCTGTGCGGATCGCGACGTCGACGCCGAAGCCAAGGTAGCCGACCGTCAACAGAGGAAGCTGCAGCGCTTTCATCTGCATGTTCACCGACTTGGTATCCATCGGAGTCAACTCGGCGGCCACGTAAACCCGGCTCAAGGCATCGGCCGCCTCGTCGACATCCGTTGTCCGAACCTCGGGTGCCAGGTTGAAGGCGGACTCGGTCATTTGTGCTCCCAGCTTGCATTGAGCGATCGATGTCTTCCCGCTCGCCTCGACGCCACATGCTATTCGCTAGCCATACCGACCCTCATTGCGCGGGGCTCGCAGCGAAGAGTCCGTTCTATCGACACGCGCGTGCCTGGATGACCGCAAGTGGACAAGTTCAGAGCGCTTAGCGGATATCGCACTGACGTATCAGTCCGCTTGGCTACAGCGAGGCCCTTGATCGGGGAGGCGAAGTGGACAGACCAGGGCAGTGGATCGACGACCGGCAGGCTCGGTCTGCATCCGACTGGAATATCTGGTTGGCGGCGACATCGTGGTGATGAAAGCGGCACCGACCGCGGAACAGCTCACCGCGGATCACGCCGGTTTGCAGGCCGCGATCGGTGACCTCGCGTGCCTGGTCGCCGAAAGTGGTGGGTTGAGTGAATTGCTTGCCGACGTCGCGACGTTTGCGGTCCGAGCGATCCCGGGCGCCGGCGGTGCCGGGGTGATGCTGCTGCGGGTTGACCGACCCGACCAGATGGTTGAGGCGTTGGCGGCCAGTGCGCCGTTCGTCGCCGAAATCGACCGTATCCAATATGTGACCCTCAACGAAGGGCCGGGCATCATGGCGGCACGCGAGCTGCGTACGGTGCGATCGGGGACGTTGGGTGGGGAGAAGATGTGGCCGAGGTTCGGTTCGCGCGTCGGTAGGTTGGGCGTCCACAGCGCGTTGTCACTGCCACTACTGTTACCGGGCAAGGTGGTCGGGGCGATAAACGTATACGCCCGCGGCAAAGACGTTTTCGATGA
>JAVHWG010000165.1:0-8761 GCA_032159965.1 Mycobacterium sp. | reverse complement strand
GCGTGGATGTTCGTCAGTCGAGCGATGGTCACGTTCGGCTCCCCCGGTATTCCCGCTGTAGATCGGGATCAGGCCCTTGCCTGACTTGTGTCGGTCGCGGCTTGTGCGGAGGTGGGCTCGGTCGCGTCGTTGGAGAACGGACTGGCTGAGCTGGCCGACCGTCGTGCGCGGGGTTCCGGAACGACGCAGGCCGGACGGGTGGCGGAGCTGTCGGAGGTGAGTGCGACCGGGTCCAGACTCCGGGATCGGGCGGTGGCAGCAACGATGCCGGTGTCCACGCGGGACAGCCACCAGGTCGCCCGCGTGCGCACTGTTCGCTCATGTCGAAACGGTCCTCGGCCAGCGCCAGCGGTGTCCCGTAGTGAGCCGACGGCCGTGGGCGTTCCACTCGGTGGGCAGTCGTCGCCACATCGCCGGTTGTTCTCACCCCACCATGATGAACGATGGCTGCCACTATGTACGGAACGGGCGATGTCACGATCCGCGGTTGGAGCGCCAGCGCACCGTGGCGGCGTCGTTGGGCGATGACGGTCGGATCGAGGTGGTTGTCGGTGGCGACGTCCGGCGGTGGCAGCTAATTGTCGCTGACGGGCCTGGTAGTGGGCGGATTGCCCCGACCACGCGCGAAGTCTTCGGGCGACTAGGTCTTTCCCTTGTCCATGAGGTCCAGGATCGCGATGAGCTGCGTGCGGAGTTCCGGTGTCATCTTCCCGGCACGCATCGCGATGTGCCGTACCTGTTGGTCGGCGAGTGGCGAGAGCTCCGGGTCCGCCAACCCGGCGTTCGCCGTGGTTCCGGACGCGAGCCAGTCCACGCTGATCTCAGGATGCGCCTCGGGGCGATGGTCGTTGAAGAACCGGACCAGCAGGACGACCACGGCGATGGAGGGGTTGGTGTAGCGCCCGGATCGCAACATCGTGAGGTAGCTGCGAGACACCTTGACGCCGTATTCGTCCTGCGACTGGCTGATCAGCTCGGATGCCTCACTTGTGCTGAACCTGCGCCACTGCCCCTTGTCATCAGGCCGGCCCGCGATCGAGAAGAGGTAGTCGAGTCGATCCTTGAAGGTCTCACTGCCGCGATCTTGAGGCATCCTTACCTCCCAATTGCCCAGCGGGTACGGACGAGGAGGGCCACGGGCGGAGCCGCGGCCGCGGACCAGCGCTCCCCCGCCACAGGTACGAACGGCGTCCAGGTGAACAGCATACTGACAGCCTTGAGCGTCGTCAGGACGAGTGGATCTCCTTTGCGATCTTCGAGACCTCCGCGGCTTCGGCCGACCCGAGCGGACCCGCCGAGGCAGCGCGAGCGTTGGCCCGCAGATGCTCCGGGTTTGAGGTAGCGGCCAGTACTGTCGTGACCTGCGGAGACGTCAGTACCCAGCGCACCAGGGCCTCGGTCCAGGTCGTGCAGCCGAACTCGCGCAGGCGTTCGGCCGGTGGCGGCGAGGCAAGGAGCTTGCCCTCGCCGAACGGACGCATGGCGAGCACACCGATTCCACGTTCGGCCGCGGCGGGCAGGATGTCACCGGTCAGGTCGGATTCCGCCGCGTTCAGATTGATCTGCACGAAGTCGACCAGGTCGTGCTCGATGATCCTGGTGAGATCGGTGCGGGAGCCGCCGACCTCGAAGGCGTTGTCGAACTGGTAGGTGACGCCGCTGAAGCGGACGCGTCCGGCTGCCTTCTGCCGGTCCAGCCAGGCCAGGTTGGTCTGCCACCCGTTGAGATTGTGCACCTGGAGCAGGTCGATGCTGGCGCGGCCGTAGGCGTGCAGCTGGCTCTGGAAAACGGCTTCGACGTCGGCGGGGTCGGTATCCCAGATCTTGGTCGCAATGAAGAAATCGTCGCGGTCGCGCAGCAGCGCGGCGAGCGTCGCCTCCGAGCGGTTGTACACGGGTGCGGTGTCGACGAGCTCCGAACCCACCTCGCGCGCCGCCGCGAGTACCCGCCCGAGTCGATCCAGATCCAGGCTGTCGAACGACCGGTATGTTCCCAGTCCGAGCGTGGGAAGGTCGATACCCGCCTTGCCGGCTTTCCGCCGGGGCAGTGTCATTCCGTGATCTCCGCTCTCCGTCGTCAGTGGTCAGTCCCAGTGGATCCCGTACAGCCGCTCCACGTCGACGAGGACCACGACGCGGCGTTCAGCGCGCATGGCCCTGTCGAACTCGGACCAGTCGGGGTGTTCGCCGCCGCCCGCACAGCGATAGACCGTGCGGAGTAGCTCGGCGTACCGAGCCTCGCCGAAGCGCAACGCCGGATCATTGGTCGTCGAGCGTTCATCCCAGGGCCCGTGGACGAGCTGGGCGTTGCCCTCCGCGGTAAGCCATTTGCGTCCGTCATGGAACGTGGCGGAGCATTCCGGGTTCGCGGCCAGCCGTGTCACCCGGCGGGAATCCCCGTAGGCGACGTGGGCAAGGACCGGTCTGCCCGACGTCGGATGCTCGATCAGCCCGGCGTTGACGAGGCTGGCGGGAACCCGGCCCTCGGCGGCGTGGGCGACGACCGACAGCCCGCCCGCCGCCTCGATCAGGCTCTGCAGCACAGTGACGAGGGGGTCATCCCAGCCTGGACGGATCGCGCTCTTCCGTAACGACATTCCGGGCTTCCTCCTTCTTGTTCCGTGCCACCGAACGGTCGGCACTGATGAAGCAGGCGAGTGAGAGAGCCAGGAACGCGATTACCGCGATCGAGATGCCGTGGAACCCAGGAAACCTGGTGATGAGGAGCCCGCCCAGCACGCCGCCGACGGTGGTGCCGAGGTACATTGTCGAGTTTGTCATCGCCGAGACCGTGCCGCGCGCGCCGGTGGTCAGCCCCTGCATGGTCGCCATGAACACCGGGAAGACGAAGCCGCCGGTGAGCGAGATCCCGCAGAGGAAAAGGAGCGCGACGGGCAGGTTCGGCGCGAACGGTAGGACCGCGAACAGGGCGATCACTGTACCGATCGCGAGGCGCCGCGAGTTCGCCAGCCCGAGTCTGTTTGACAGTCGTGAACCGAACACCGAGCCGACGGCGCTCGCGGCGCCGAGCGGAACGATGGCCGCGCCCACCTGGACGACCGACAGCCCGAAGCTCGTGGTCAGCCAGGTACCGATGAAGGAGAACGACGTGAAGTTCCCTGTCTGGAACAGAAAATAGGCCAAAAACAGTGAGACAGCCGTGGGCGTTCGGAGCAATGCGCGATAGCTGCCGAATGCACCGACGGGTGAGCTACCGGCGGGCCGGGGCACCGTGGGGAAGTAGATCCGCACGACGAGGGAGAGCGCTAAGGCGATCGCGCCCAGGACGACGAACGGCGCGTGCCAGCTCCACCCGGCCAGGAAGCTACCGACGGGCACGCCTACCATCTGTGCGATCGACAGACCGCCCGTCGCGTACCCCATGACGCGCAGGATCTTCGGTCCCGGCACGAGCACCGGGATCGAGGCCCAGATCTGGGGCGTGACGAACGCGGCGGCGACACCGGCGGCGAACCGGAGCGCCACCATTGACCAGAAGTTTGGTGCCAGCGCACAGGCTCCAGTCAAGACCGCGAACGCCGCGAGGCCCCAGACCAGCACGGTGCCGCGGTCGAGTCGGTCCGATATCGGACCCGCGATGAGCGCCAGCACCGCGTAGCCCACCGCGTATGCGGACACCATCCATCCGGATACGGCGGGATCATTCCCGTACGCGCTCGTGAGGGTGGGTAGCAGCGGCGCAACCAGGAACGTGTCAGTTCCGATCGTGAGCATGACCAAGAAGGACAGGACAGATACGCGGGTAACCATGTGCGCCTTCCGGAGTTCAGCTGCGTGGATCAACAGACGCCTCGCAGGCTAGGAACTGACACCGATGTCAGGTCAAGAGAGCCGGCGGGCAGAGTAGCGATCCATCTCAACCCGCTGTCCAACCTGCTACCGCCAGTGCGAAAGCTCCTTGGCAGGACTCATTAACGTCGGCATTGCGCCGTCAGTCCCGGCCGCCAGGGCCCCGGCTCTCGTGGATGCGCGCCCAGTTGAACCTCCGACGGCGGGCGGGTCGACCGAAAACCCCCTGCCGAGGCCCAAATCTCTTGTGGTCAGCCAAGTGTCAGTATACTGTTCACATGGCTAGTAAAGGAGCAACGGGGGGAGCTGCTCGTGGGCGACATCGTCCAGAATGGAACCTGGCTGCGACACGGCGTCGTCGTCGAGCAGTCCACTGTCGGCCGCCGGAGCTTCGCTGGCTTTCGGGTGCTCATGCGGCACGCGACAGTCGGTGAGGGAGCGCAGATCGCCGCGCGTGCCCTGCTGGACGGAACGGCGGCCCGACCGCTGCGCGTCGGTGACGGTGCCTGGATCGGTGCCGGCGCATACATCGCGCCCGGGGTACGGCTCGGGGAGCACTCGATCGTGGGCGCGGGCGCGGAGGTCTACGAGAACGTTCCGGCGCATACCCTCAGCTACGGACGGCCTGCCCACACGAGGGCAACCGTCACCACGAGATTCGACCAGGGGAACGGCATCGAAGCCGTTCTCGAACTCGTCCGGAAGCGCCCGAAGCGAGACACGACGCGGCTTCTCCCGGACGGCTTCTCCGATCCTGACGCGTTCTTTGACTGCGCCGCCACGATCGGTCAGGACGTCACTGTCGGAGCGGCGGCCGTCATGATCGGGCGTCCCGATGGCCCGAGTCCGGACGGTGGAATCGTCGTCGGCGCCCGCGCGGTGCTCGGTGACAGGTTGGTCGCCGAGGGTGGCGGCGGATTATTCATCGGCGCGGATGTCGTCGTCGGTGACGACGTGACCATTACCACCTCCACGCATGACTACCGCACTCCCGGACGGCCGTGGACCGCCGCACCCGTACACATCGCGGCGAACGCCCAGATCGGCTCCGGCGCCACCATCGTCGGACCCGTTCGGATCGGCGCGGGGGCCCGCGTCAGCCCAGGCGCCGTCGTGACCAGATCCGTGCTGCCCGGTGAGAGCTCGAAAGGTGTCTTTGGATGAAGGTCCTCTACATGCCGGCGGAAACCGGGACAGGCCACAACATGCGTGCCCTGGCGGTCGCTACCAAGGTGCGCCAGCTGTTCCCCGACATCGAGCAACACGTCCACCTTGGTTCGAAGAGCTCGGTGTTCAGGCCGATGTTCGAGGCGATCAATGTCCGCGTACATGTCGCTCCAGCAGAACGGGACCACGCCAACACGTCCCAGCTGGATCGGACCTTCGATTGGAGTACGTACGTCGGCAACTACCTGAACCGCACGTTCATCAGCGGGGAGAAGACCCTCAACACGATCGTGCTGATCAACCGCATCGCCCCTGACCTCGTGGTCAGCGACTACAACATCGCGGCCAGCCTCGGGGCCGAAGTGACGAACACACCGCACATTCTGATCACCGAACGATACGACTTCACCTTGGGGCAGCTCGACAACCGCGATCTCGCGCGGGCCGGATTCACCGTGGCGGACGAGGCCGAGGTGGACTCCATTCGCGGCGCGCTCACCACGCTGTTCGACTGGGTCACGCGGCGCGCCTACGCCGTCTTCACCGACAAGCTGCCGATCGAGGAGCTCGACCACGGAACACCGGTCCGGCGGGCGATCACGGCGGGAACGGGGCACTTCGTGGGCCCGATCGTCCGCGATGAATGTGTCGCGGAGCCCGCTCCGCGCGCCGAGGTCGACGAGCGGTTCGGGCTCGGCGGAGCGCCGTACATCCTGGCCGGAGTCGGTGGCACCGCAATGTTCGCCGAGAACAAGCAACGCCTTCTCGACCGGTACGTCTCGGCGTTCGCGAAATTGCGCGATGTCCATCCGGAGGCGCGACTGGTCTTGATCGGTCGGCAGCGGTTCGACGCGGAGATTGAGGGTGTCGTGCTCCTCGACTACGTCACCGACTGGCACTCGCTGGTGCGGCACGCGACGGTGGTGCTCTCGCCACCAGGGTGGATCTCCGTGACGGAGATGGCGGTGATGAACGCCCCAGTCGCGTATGTGCTCAGTGGCCGTGACGAGTACCACGAACTCGAGGCGATGCGGCGGCTCAGTCTGCTTGGTTACACGACGGTCACAGAGCCCAGCGAGGCCGAATTAATCGGCATCCTGCGCCTGGCCTTCGACGAGCCAGAGTCTTTCATCCGCGCGGCCGAAGCGGCCTCGCTGGCGATCGCCCCTGTGACCAATGGTGCCGAGGTGGTGGCCCGCTCGATCTCGCTGGCGATCACCGAGGCGGCGGTGCACCGGGAAGACGCGACGGCATGACCACACCGCCGAGGACGAGAGGGAAGCAATGAAAGGCATTATCCTGGCTGGTGGAAACGGAACCAGATTGGCTCCGATGACCAGCGTCGTCTCGAAACAGCTTTTGCCGATCTATGACAAGCCCATGATCTACTATCCTTTATCAGTGCTGCTGCTCGGTCGGATCACCGAAATCCTGGTGATCGGCCGCCCGCACGACCTGCCGCTGTTCCGGCAACTATTGGGTGACGGTAGTCGGTTCGGTGCGCGATTTGACTACGCCGCGCAGGATTCCCCACGCGGACTCGCTGATGCCCTGATCGTGGGCCGCGAACACGTCGGCGACGATGATGTGGCACTGATTCTGGGTGACAACATCTTCCACGGCCACGATTTCGGCTCCGTCGTGACTGACGCGATCAAGAACAACACCGGCGTTACGCTGTTTGGCTACGAAGTTCCCGATCCGGAGCGCTACGGGGTCGCGGCACTGGACGACGACGGTTCGCTGGTCGATATCGTAGAGAAGCCCGAGATCCCGCCAAGCAATCTCGCGGTCACTGGGTTCTACATCTATACGAACGAGGCACTCGACGTGGCGGCGAGCCTGACTCCGTCCGCCCGCGGTGAGCTGGAAATTACCGATGTAAACAGGTACTTCGTGGACAGGGGCCACGCTCGGATCGTTCCGCTTACCGACGGTTTCACGTGGCTTGACGCGGGCACCGCCGAGTCCTACATGGATGCCTGCAACTACGTGCGTACCACCGAGACGCGGCAGGGCCGCAAGATCGCGTGCCCGGAAGAGGCCGCGTTCGAAGCCGGCCTGATCGGGCCCGACGAGCTGCTCGTGGCCGCTCGTCAGTTCGGTCTATCTGGATACGGCCAATACCTGAAGCGGCGAGCAGCAATGGATGCGGCATGAGAATCATTGTGACCGGCGGCGCCGGCTTCATTGGCTCGAACTTCGTTCGCAGCCTCGTAGAAGGACAGTTCCCCAAGCTTGGGGTCGAGCATGTGACGGTGATAGACAACCTTACGTATGCGGGTACGCTGGACAACCTCGCTGACGTGCGGCAGGAAATCGAGTTCCACCGAACGGACATCTGCGATACCGAGACAGTGACCGGCCATCTGTCGGGCCACGACACAGTGGTGCACTTCGCGGCGGAGTCGCACGTGGACCGCTCGATCGACGGCGGGCTGCCATTCATGCGCAGCAATGTGTTAGGCACGCAGTCGATGCTGGAAGCGGCCGCGGCGGCTGGCGTTGACCGGTTCTTGCACATCTCGACCGACGAGGTCTACGGCTCGATCCCGGTCGGAGCGACGGGCGAGGACGCGCCGCTCTCGCCCAACTCGCCGTACGCGGCGTCGAAGGCCGGATCAGACCTGGCCGCTCTCGGCTTCTCGCGCACTCACGGTCTGCCGGTCACGGTGACGCGGTGCTCAAACAACTACGGCCCCTACCAGAATGCCGAGAAAGCGATCCCTCGATTCGTCACCACGCTTCTCCAGGGCGGCGACATTCCGTTGTACGGCAGCGGGGAAAACGTGCGTGACTGGCTGCACGTAGACGATCATTGCGCCGCCGTGGCACTGCTGCTGAACGGTGCGCCCCGGCACGATATCTACAACGTCGGCGGCGGCCTCCAGATGAGCAACCTGGATCTGGCACACATCATCCTCGACGAGTTCGGGCTTGGCGCCGAGCGGATCGCCTTTGTTCCCGACCGCAAGGCGCACGACGCGCGGTACTGCGTCGACGACTCCCGCCTGCGCGAGGAGTTCGGTTATCGGCCCGAACGCGACTTCACGGAGGCGATCAAGAAGACGATCGCGTGGTATATGGACAACCGGGACTGGTGGACCGCATGACAGATCTGACAGGGACGTCGCTGGCGGTTCGGCTGGCCTTCGGCGACGAGCCACCGGCCGCTGTCCTCGGGTACGACGAGCGCGTCGTCACTCACGAGAGCTTGCTCGCCGACGCCGCGCTGGCCGACCTCATCGCGCTTCGCGACGCACCGCCCGGCCCCAGGTTCGTCGACCGGTTTCGGGACCGTGCCCATGGCGGTTTCCACCAGGTGATCGAACGGAACGGTGTGGTGTCCATGGCCGGACGCCATCGTCGGCTGGGATCGCAGGCCCTGGCCTATCTCGCGGCGATCACCCGCGCCGACGCATCGGGGGACGTCGAGAGCGCCGTGCGGTCGCGGGAAGAGTTCACCACCCTGCTCGCTGCCGCGGTGAACGCCAAGCTGGCGACCACCTACCTGCCCGGTATGGAGCGGCCGATCGACCGACAACGGCGCCTGACCGACGTCGCGTGGGCGTTCATCGCCGCGCACGACGCCGGGTTGAAAGCGGCGTCGAACCTCGGGGACGCCATCTTCGAGTTCTTTGACGACGAGAAGGGTGTCTTCTGGGAGGTACTTGAGCCGACGGGCGAGCCGGACCTGCTTGAGGGGCACTACCTCGCCGGGAACGCGCTCGCGCTCCTGGCCCTGCACCGCATGGACCGGGCCGGGGTGGCTGTCGACCACGAG
>JAVHWG010000156.1:0-6841 GCA_032159965.1 Mycobacterium sp. | reverse complement strand
ATCTGGCGGGTTTGCAGCGAGTCGAAGATCACCAGCCGCACGGTCAGCGGGCCGCCGTCGCGCCGTCTGACCGAGCCGCTCGGCCTCCAGCCCAGTTCATCGAGGTCGCGCCGGGCCTGGTCTGGATTGAATTCCGCCATGTCGCTGTTGTTTTCATAACCTTCCTGGCCGGCGACGAAGACGTGGTTGTTCAACGGCTTCGGATTGTCGGCGAGTCCTCGTTGACTGACGTTGGCAATCGCCTGCCGATCAACGGCTCTCATGATCGCCAGCCGCAGCTTGGCGTCAGAGAGGATCGATCCGTTCGCACCGTTGAACGTCAGATGGCTCCACGACGGCGCCGGCGTGTGGCGGATCGATATGCCCGGCGTCCGCTGTGCGATCGCCATCTCGTCCAACGACCCGACGCCCGCGGCGTCGATCGCGTTGTTCTGCAGGGCGGGCATCTCCGCCGCAGGATCGAGAACGATCCACGTGATCGAGTCGAGTCGCGGGGTTGTGCCCCACCACTTCGGGTTGCGGGTCAGGACAACTCGTTGTGCCCCCCGGTCCACACTGCTGATGACGAACGGGCCCGCCGACGGTCCCGGCGCATTCAGCTGCGCGTTGTTGAACGCCTCGGGGGTCGAGGTCATGCTCTTGGGCAACAGCCCGTTCAACATGCCGCGCCACTCCGAGAACGGCTTCGCGAACGTCATCACCGCCTGTCTGTCATCCACACCGCGGGTCACCGATGCGACCCGTTCGAAGCCTGCCGGAGCCGCGATCTTGTAGCGGTCGTCCTTGCCGCTTTGCGCGTTGGCCATGGACGCGATGTCTTCCCAGGTGATCGGCGTTCCGTCCGACCAGACCGCTTCGGGGTTGATGGAGTAGGTGACGACCTGCGGATCGGTCTTGGTGATTTCGGCTTTGGTGAAGTAGTCCGTGTTGAGTGTGGTGGAGCCGTCCGGCCTGACGATGAAAGCCCTTGGCAGAGTGGGCCTGACCAACGCGGCGGTGTCGGCGGTGTTGCCGTCGATGTTCAGCGCGTTGAAGTTGACGGGGAACTCGCTCATCGAGAGCTTCAGGTTGCCCCCGTCGCGCAGCGTTGCCGGATCCTGCGGGTTGATGTCGCTGCCCCCGCCGAGCTTCGCGTCACCGCCGGCAGAGGTGCCGTGCGTCGTGGTGCCGAACCGGATGAAGAAGACGCCGGCGACGACGAGCAGCACGATGACCGCCAGTGCGGCCGCGATCCTGACCGCCGACCTACGCCCGCCACCGTCTCGCGGGGGTTGCGCTGCCGGTGTTGCCGGTCCGGGCGGCGTTGCGGGAGGTTCGGCGGGGGGTTGCGCCGGCGGCGGCTTCTCACCGGCACCGTCGACGAATGCGCCACGGCCCGAACTGGCGACGTCGGGCGGTGTCCGCGGGACCGCTGCGAGCAGGCGGCGGGTGTACTCGTGCTGGGGATCGTTCAGCACTTGGTCGGCGGGACCCTGTTCGACGATCGCGCCCTTGTAGATCACCGCGACGTCATGGGCGAGGTGCTTGATGACCGACAAGTTGTGCGAGATGAACAGGTATGACAGGTCGAACTCGTCCTGGAGGTCCATCAACAGGTTGAGGATTCCCGCCTGGATCGAAACGTCGAGTGCGGACACCGGCTCGTCGAGCGCAAGGATTTTCGGTTGCAGTGCCAATGCCCGAGCGATGCCGATCCGCTGCTTCTGACCGCCCGAGAACTCGCCGGCATACCGGTGCGCGAAATCGCGGCTCAGTCCGACGATGTCCAGCAGCTCAGCGACGCGCTGGCTGGTATGGCTCTTGTCGGACCCGTTGGCCAACAGAGGCTCTCCGATCAGATCGGAGACAGGCAGACGAGGATCGAGCGACGCGACCGGATCCTGGAACACCACCTGAAGATCGCCCCGAAGCGCTCGACGGCTCTTGTTGTCCAAGGTCGACACGTCGACTCCGAGCACTTCGATGGTGCCGGACTGCGGCGGCGCAAGTTCCAGAATCTGTTGCAGCGTAGTCGATTTACCAGATCCTGACTCACCGACAATGCCGAGTGTGCGGCCCTGGCGCAGTTCGAAGCTGACCTTGTCGATCGCCCGCACTTCTCCGACGCGGCGCCGGAACACCACGCCCTTGGTGAGCTGATAAGTCTTCTCGAGGTCCGAAACGCGAACGACCACGGGGGATTCGGCGTCCGCGTCGATGTCCTTCACCGGGGGCGCGGTGCTCACCCCGTAGATCTCGGCCGCGCTGCGTCCTGCGACGTGCTCGGTCCGGATGCACGCTGCCTGGTGATCGGCTCCGACTGTGATGAGCTCCGGCTCCGCCGCGCGGCACGGGTCGATCGCCAGCGGGCAGCGAGGCGCGAAGGGGCAGGTGCCCGCGTCGATCGTCGAGATCGACGGCGGAGCACCGGGAATGGGTACCAGGCGCGCACCCTGGGGCGATTCCAGTCGGGGCACCGAACCCAGAAGTCCTGCGGTGTAGGGCATCCGGCGGTCGGTGTACAGCACGTCGACGTCAGCGGTTTCGATCGCCCGTCCTGCGTACATGACCAGCGCCCGGTCGGCGAAGCTGGCGACGACGCCCAGGTCGTGCGTGATGATGACAACACCGGCGCCCGTGACGTCGCGGGCCTTGCGGAGCAGCTCGAGAATCTGCTCCTGGACCGTCACGTCGAGCGCTGTGGTGGGTTCGTCGCAGATCAGCAGGTCGGGATTGTTGGCGATGGCGATCGCGATGACCACCCGCTGGCGCTCGCCGCCGGAAAGCTCGTGCGGGAACGACCTTGCCCGGCGGTCCGGCTGCTTGATGCCGACGAGTTCGAGCAGCTCCACCGCCCGCACTCGGGCCTGCTGGCGCGTGACGTCGCGCTGGTGCACGCGTATCGCCTCGGCGATCTGGTCGCCCACGGTGTACACCGGGGTCAGCGCCGACATCGGATCCTGAAACACCGTCCCAACCGCGTTCCCGCGCAGGTCCGACATCTCCTTGTCGGACATGCCGAGTAGCTCTTGACCGTGCAACCGCACCGAACCTGTCACCTCGGCATGCTCGGGAAGCAGGCCGATCACCGCCATCGCCGCCGCCGACTTGCCCGACCCGGATTCGCCGACGATCGCCAGCACTTCACCCGACTCCACCCGGTAGTTCAACCCACGGACGGCCGCGACGTTCGCCGTGTCCGTGGGGAAGGTGACAGTCAGGTCGGTCACCTCGAGAAGAGGTTCGGTCACTTCTTACGCCTCCGCAGTCGCTGGCTCGACGGGTCGAACGCGTCGCGCAGTCCGTCGCCGACGAGGTTGGCGCAGAACGTGATCACTACCAGTACGCCTGCCGGGAACAGGAACAGCCACGGGAAGGTGGTGGCCGACGGGGTGCCATCGGCGATCAGTGTCCCCAGCGAGACGTCCGGTGGCTGGACGCCGAAGCCCAGGAAGCTGAGCCCCGTTTCCGCAAGGATCGCGATCCCCACGTTCAATGCCGTGTCGATGATCAGAATCGACGCGACGTTCGGAAGAATGTGGCGGGTGATGATGCGGTAGTTGGAAACCCCCATATAGCGTGCGGCGCGGACGAATTCGCGATCCCGCAGGCTCAGCGTGAGGCCCCGCACCATGCGGGAGCTGATCATCCACCCGAAGCCGGCCAGCAGGATGATCAGCCAGAAGATGGTGCCGGACTGCTTCGTGCGCGGTGTGATGATCGCGATCAGAATGAACGAGGGCACCACCAGCAACAGGTCGACGACGAACATCAGCGCTCGGTCGCGCCAGGCACCGAAGTATCCCGCGACCGACCCCACGGTCGCTGCGATGGTGGCCGAGATGAATGCCACGCAGACGCCGATCAGCATCGACTTCTGCATGCCGCGTAGCGTCTGCGCAAACAGGTCCTGGCCCAGTGAATTCGTGCCGAACAGATGCTGCGGCGACGGTGGCTCCTGCAGTGCCGAGTAGTCGAGTTGCGAGTAGTCGTACGGCAGGGCATAGGGCAGCAGGTAGCAACCGGCGAACATCGCCACCAGCAGGATGAGTGCGACAACGCCGGGTTCGTTGCGCAGGAAGCGCCGTAGGAGAAGCGTATTGCGGGAAGCGAATTCGGCTGTCACGCCCTTCTGGGCGGCAGCGGCGTCGGCGGGCTTCGGTTGGGTCATCAGACACGCACCCGGGGATCGAGCAGTGCGAGGATGATGTCGGACAGCAAGCCTCCGACCAGGACCGTCGCTCCCGCGAAAAGCGTGACGGCGACGACGATGTTCGTGTCCTGAGTGGCGACTCCCTGCACCGTCCACTCACCGATGCCATGCCAGCCGAAGATTTTCTCGACGAACACCGCTCCCGTGACCAGCCCGCTGATGCCGTATCCGAATAGCGTTGCCATCGGGATCAGGGCCGTCCGGAGGCCGTGTTTGAACAGGGCCTGGCGGCGTGTCAGGCCCTTCGCCCGCGCGGTGCGGATGAAGTCCTGGCCCAGGACGTCGAGCATGACGTTGCGCTGATACCGGCTGTATCCGGCCATCGCGCCGATCGCCAACGTGACCGTCGGCAACACGAGGTGCTGCACTCGATCGACGAATTGGTTCCACCCACCCCCCTGCGCGTCGAGAGACGTCTCGCCGATGTACTCGAACACCTGCGCATCGACAAGGCCGTTTGCCTTCAGCGCAAGCAGGATGAGCACATTGGCCATCACGAAGGTCGGGATGGACAGCGCGAGCAGCGATAGCACCGTGATGACTCGGTCGCTCAGCCGGTACTGCCTGATTGCCCCCCACGCGCCCAGCAGGACTCCGAGGACGGCGCCGATGAGTGAGCCGAGTACCACCAACCGCAGGCTGATCGGAATGCGCCGGGCAAACTCGTGAGATACCGGCTGACCGCCGACGGTTGTTCCGAAGTCTCCCTGGACGGCGCCGGATACCCACTTCAGGTAGCGCTGCGGTATCGGCTTGTCGAGGTCGAGCTCAGCCTTTTTGGCGTCGATCACCGAGTCAGGTGGCCGCGGATTGCGTTGCAGCAGGCTGTCGAGCGGGTGGAAGGTCAGCGACGTCAGGCCGAACGTGAGAAACGACACGAGCACCAGCAGCACCAGGTAATTGAGCAGCCGACGAGCCAGAAAACCGATCATCCAGGGCCGCCGCCCGCCCGTCGCATGCGGCCAATGTAGGAGATCACCCGTTATTCATAGCGGTAATCGGTCGATTCAGCTGTTTGTCGGGTGTTTACGGCGGTCCGCGTCGGTTACCCAACATCAATGCCGATTCGACGCAGAAATGGAGTGAGCTGTCGTGACATCGATCGAGCGTAGGAAGCGAAGCATCAGGTTGGCCGCCGCGACGGCCGGGGTGGGTGTCCTCGTCACGATGGGGGCCATCACAGCGAGTGTGGGCAGCAGCCCCTCCGCTGTCTCCGAGCCCCCGACGGCCCAAACGTCGAGTGCCGTCAAGGTGACGCCCTCAGTCACGGCATCGACGTCGCAGGGCGCATGGCCCGAGACGTCGACCGTGTCTCCGGGGGCGCCGACCCCGTAGAGCGACGACCCCTCAGGACGACGACCCCTCAGGACGACCAAGCTGCGGCGGCGGCGCTGCCATCCCCGGAATCATCGTGATTGTGGCTCGCCGCGTTGGTTGTCAGCGTTGTTAGCATCGGTCGAATGAGTGTCACCGACCAATACCTCGCCAACAACGCCGAGTATGCGCGTGACTTCTCCGGGCCGCTCCCGCTTCCTCCGAGCAAGCACGTCGCCGTCGTGGCGTGCATGGATGCCAGGCTGGACGTGTACCGCATCCTCGGTCTGGGAGACGGCGAGGCGCACGTGATCCGCAACGCGGGCGGGGTGATCACCGATGACGAGATCCGGTCGCTGGCCATCAGTCAACGGCTTCTCGGCACCAAGGAGATCATCCTCATCCACCACACCGACTGCGGCATGCTCACATTCACCGACGACGACTTCAAGCGGTCGATCCAGGAGGACACCGGTATCAAGCCGGAGTGGGCCGCCGAGGCGTTTCCCGATCTGGAAGAAGACGTGCGTCAGTCGCTGCGGCGGATCGAGGCAAGCCCGTTCGTCACCAAGCACGAGTCCCTGCGCGGGTTCATCTTCGATGTCGCGACAGGGAAACTGAACGAGGTGTCGCTCTAAGCGGATTGGCCGCCGGAGCCGTACGGCCTGGTGAGGATTTCGAGGAAGTGCCCAGCGGGATCGCGGAAGTACACGCCGCGGCCGCCGTCGTTGTGGTTGATCTCGCCGGGCCTACTGGCTCGGGGATCCGCCCAGTGCGGCATGTAGCGGTCGCGAATCCGGCCGTAGATCGCGTCAAAGTCGGCCTCCGCCACAAGAAACGCATAGTGCTGTGGTGTGATCTCGTCGC
The DNA here is from genome assembly GCA_032159965.1 of Mycobacterium sp. Lineage (GTDB taxonomy): Bacteria > Actinomycetota > Actinomycetes > Mycobacteriales > Mycobacteriaceae > Mycobacterium. The sequence goes on along the minus strand of JAVHWG010000156.1, from coordinate 468 downwards.
CGCTGTCGGCGAAATCGAGGCTGACGCCGTGCTCGACTTCGACTGCCAGGAAGTGTCCCGCGGGCTTGGCGGCAGGTAGCCCGAACAACTCGGTGAAAAACGCCGCGGACTCGTGCTTGTCCTTGGCCGCGACGATCGTGTGGTTGAAGGCGATGGACATGACGTCTCCAGTCAACCAGGGCCATGGGCCGAACGGAAGATGATGCGATAGCGGCTCAGCCGCTGTCCTCCTCTACCTGCCCGTCCTCGATCATCTTTTCGGGGTGGAAGTAGGTGTTGGTGCGGGGTCTGTTGGTGTGCAGGTGGGGTGGGGGGATCCATTCGGTGGTGCCGTGTTTGTTTTTGCGGGTGCTCCAGCCGTCGGTGTCGGCGAGGCGGTTGTCTGGTCCGCAGGCCAGGGTGAGGTTGTTGATGTCGGTGGGTCCGCCGCTGGCCCAGTCTGTGACGTGGTGGGCTTGGCACCAGGCG
>JAVHWG010000087.1:0-8096 GCA_032159965.1 Mycobacterium sp. | reverse complement strand
CTTCGACTACTGGCACGATCCCGACAAGCTGATGGTCGAGCACTTCACCGACGGCGACCTGTTCGACAACACCATCGAACCCGGGTGGGCCCCGCTGACCGCATCCGGACTCTACCAATGGGGACCGGCGATCAACCGGAAATTCTTGGGTACCAACCCATCTCCCCGGATGATCCGCGACATCGTGAGCGCGCTGCGTGGCGACAACGAACTCAATCTCTCCCGGCTGGTCGCGATGGTGAAGGGCATGAGCCAGTGACTGCCGACTACGTCCGAGGTTGTCGCTACGCCGGCGTAGACGCCGACCACACGATTGTCGTTCATCCCGGGATCGCCTCACATCCGGACGTTTTGGACGCCTTCTGCGCACACCACGCCGACCGCGGCGTGGACGTCTGGACACCGGACGACCGCTTCAGCTTCGAGGGGTCGGCTGAAGGCTTGGTCGCCCTCGGCGCGCACGTCGCCGAAACGAGCAGTCTGCCCGTGTTCCTGGTGGGACCCGCTCTCAACGCCACGGCCGCTTTCCGCACACTCCAAGTGTCCGACGTCTTCTTCGGTGCGGTCCTGATCGGTGATGCGAGCCCGCCCGTCTCACCCGATTCGCTGGACCCGTCGTTGCGGCAGAAAACAAAGCCGGTGTTGTGGATCGTCGGGGAAGCAGGCGCGACGTCTGGCCTCGCCGCGGCCCTAGCCGGGGTCGGCCCGGTCGAGCTGCAAACGCACCCTGGCGATGTCACTCGCCCGATACCGATGACCTGTAGCGACGCCGTTCTGGGGTGGTGCCTGCGCCAGCTCAGCAATCATCTCAACCCCACGTGGTGGTTCGAATGAGGACCGCCCAACGTCAGATTGACAACTCTCAACGAAAGGTTCGAAATGCAAATCGCCACCATCGTCCTTAGCGCGCTTCTAGCGGTAGCGTTCCTCGGCTCGGGCGGTCTCAAGCTCGTCGGCGCCAAACAGTCATTGGTGATGCGTGACCAGCTGCGTGTCGGGACGCAACTATGGCGCGTGGTTGGCGCGCTGGAGGTCGCAGGCGGCCTGGGACTGGCAGTCGGCTTCGTTGTCCCGGCAGTTGGTATCGCCGCCGCGGTCGGTCTCGCCCTGCTGATGGTTGGTGGGATCGCTTCGCATGCCCGCGTGGGGGACGTTCGGCACGCCGGCCCCGCCGCGCTGCTCCTCGTGCTGAGTGTCGTGACGGCTGGCTTACTGGTCGCGTCGCTCTGACCCCCCGCTTCGAAGCCGGACCGACCATCAGATCACGAGGGAGTGAAACTATGTCCAACACAACGGAATTACACCAACCCAGCGTCGCCATTACCGGAGCGGGCAGCGGGCTGGGGCGCGCGTTGGCGATCAAGCTCGCCGCGAAGGGCTATCGGGTCTTTGGCACGGCACGGTCGGAACAGCATGTCGCCGATCTACTGGAGGTGTCGAGTGGCGGCGTCGCACTGACCCTTGCCGACATCACCGATCAGCGTGCGGTCACGGCCTGGGTGGGCAAGGTCTCGGAACAGGTGGGTGAGCGCGGACTCGACGTGCTCATCAGCAATGCCGGCACTCTGACGCCTGGACCACTTGAAGTCATCCCGTTGGACGACATCAGACGCGAGTTCGAAGTGAATGTCTTCGGAGCGCTGGCCGTGATCAACGGGTTTCTTCCGGCGCTGCGCAAGTCTCGCGGCCGCATCGTCCAAATCGGCGCGATGACCGGCCGGTTGCCGGTGCCCTTCGACGGTCCGTCCAGCGCCTCCAAGGCGGCATTCGAAGCGTTGGCCGACGTTTATCGCGCCGAGCTCAAGCCGTTCGGGGTCGCGTTCGTAATGGCTCAGGCCGGCAACATGCGGACCGGAGGACCCGCGAAGACAGCCGCCGCCCTGAAGCGGCTAGCAGACTCCATGACCGGCGAGCAGCGGGCACTGTATGGCGACGTCTTCGGCAAGTTCAGCGATGTGCTCAACAACATGCAGAACGCCGGTCTGAGCGCTGAGGCGTCCGCCGACCGGGTGATCGAGTTGGTCGAGCAAGTGCCGCCACCAATCCGCGCGGCCGTTGGCGATGACGCGGAGCAGATCCTGCGTCTCGTCCGGGAAATGTCCGACACCGAACTGGATGCCCTGCGACTCCAGCTCATCGGAGCAGACGATGCCTAGCCAATTGCGTACTACACCAACCACTGCAGCTCAATCACATCAACCAGAGCGCACGTCGCTCCGCCGTTCGGAAGGTAGCCAACCATGTCTCATGTTTTGATCACCGGTGGAGGAGGGCTGGTCGGGCTGAATACTGCCCGCGCCTTCGCCGCCGAAGGTACTTCAGTCGTGATCACTGCTCGTCACGGACACGACCAAATCGCGAAGGCGTTGGGCGACCTCCGCGAGCTGGTCATCATCGAGCCCGTGGAGTTCGCGCGGAGCGGGGAAGTATTCGACCTGTTCAGCCGGTACGACTTTCAATCGGTCATACACGCTGCACAGGCTCACCAACACGCACAGACCCGCACGTCGAACCGCGGCAACTACGACATGATCTTCAACTGTCTGGAAGCCGCCGAGGCGACCGGTGTGAAGCGCCTCGTCCTCGTGAGCTCGATCGCGGTTTATGGCGGCAGCGCACCGCCATTCGCCGAAGACGCGCGCTTCCCTGTGCAAGCCACGATCGACGACCATCCCGACGCCATGGGTGCCTTTACCGCGCCCGATGGGAGCAGAGCACTTGCGTTGCCGGCGTTCGAGATCTCCGTCAAACGATCCCTGGAGCGCATCGCACTCGACTATGCCGCTCCGTGGCAGATGGGCGGGTCGGCGACGGTGCACACCAATCAGAAGCTGAACCAGCACATGCTTGACGTTGCCGTGTTACGGATTCCGACTCAGTTCGGGCCGGGTTACAAGGAGATGGGTAGTCCCATCAGCCGTGCTGTTCATACGGTCGCGGGAAGGGGAAATCTGATGGCAGGCGCCGGATACATGGGCGTGCCAGTGTCGGACCTGTGGAGCGTGATTGCCGTGTCCCCACTGACGTACGTTCGTGACACGGCCAGTGCGCTCGTCGGCATGATTCGTGCTGAAGCCCTTCCGCATCGCATCTACAACCTATCCAGCGGCTACACCACCAGCGCGCGCGAACAGTTGCTGGCCCTCTATCGGATCAGGCCAGATGCCGCGCAACAAGTGAAAATGGATCCGGAAACGCTTCGGGCGGAACCGTATCCGTCGAGCGGGTTCACTGCGGATCGGCTCACTCACGACACCGGATGGCGTCCCCAATACACGTTCGAGGAGGCGCTTGAAGACTATCTCAAGTGGCTTGGCGAACACCCCTACTGAGCCGCATGCTCATGGCAGCAGGGCAAGCAGACGACACGGCGATCAGCCCGATCGATGGGTCAACGGCGCCGAGCCCCGAGGTGCTCTTCGTCGAAGCGCGCACCCCAACCGAACGTGAACTCATCCGCCGTTGGGCTGCAACGACGCATCCATACGCACAGCTGATCGAGCACGGCGATCCCGCTCTCGCGTTCCAGCTCGAGCGCGGCGACGACGTTTCCGTGGTACCGGCCCGGGTTACCTGGCTGACGCGACCCGGCGAAGACGACGCCACGCCGACGGCGAGGGGCAACCTGATCGCGCTGTTCAGTCCAAGGCGTCCGCCTGCACTTCTGCAAAGGTGGATTGCCCGCCGCGATCCGGGCCGCGCCATCGTTACCGTCGGAGAACCCGCCAAGGCGACCGCCCTCCGGGCGGAATTCCGCGCAGAAACCGGCGGAACGAGCGGTCGCGAGGGGTTCATTGCGTTCGTCGAAAGGCGTGCCACGGTGGCATGCGACCGCGCCGAGCGCGTCACGATCGGCGACCGCTACAAGGTGCCGCGGTTGGTGGCCGAACAGATCACGGCGTCGGCACGGTCCCGCGAACGCATCGCCGAGCTGGCGAGACGCCTTGGGCGGCCCTTCGGCGATGTTCTCGCCGAGATCACCGTTGACCTGCACGAGCTGGCCGCGGTTCAGAGCCCACCGGCAATCGATGCCTTCCGGGCGCTGATGGGACCCATGCACCGCAAGGCATGGGCAGTCGACGCCGACGTCGACGGGCTCGACCGGCTGCGCGAGCTCAACCGCGACCATGGACTGGTGTTCCTGCCGTCCCATCGGTCGTATGCTGACCCGCTCCTGCTGGCAGATGTACTGCACCGCAACGATTTTCCACGAAACCATGTGCTCGGCGGAATCAACATGGCGTTCTGGCCGCTGGGACCGCTGGGCAAACGCGCGGGCATCATCTTCATTCGCCGCACGTTCGGCAAGGACGAAGTCTACAAGCTCGCCATCCGGGAGTACTTCGGCTATCTGGTTGCCAAGCGGTTCAACCTCGAGTGGTACATCGAGGGCGGCCGGACCCGAACGGGAAAACTTCGCTCCCCACGTTTCGGGCTGCTGCGCTACCTCGTCCGGGCAATCGAGGACGGCCACGCCGACGATGTGATCCTCGCTCCCGTCTCGATCGTCTACGACCAGCTGCCGGAGGTTGGCATGATGACCGCCGAGCAGGCCGGCACGAAGAAATCCGCCGAGGGCATCGGCTGGTTTGTCCGTTATGTGCGCGGGCAGTCGCGTGACGCCGGGACGGCACGAGTGCGTTTCGGCGAACCCCTTTCGCTACGGAAGGCGCTTGACGACGCGGGCCAGGACTCCAATCAGTTGGACAAGGTGGCATTTCACATCCTCGACGAGATCAATCGGGCCACCCCGGTCAGCGCGACGGCGCTTGTCACCTTCGCTCTACTCGATGTGGGGGACCGCGCAGTCACGCTCGACCAGACCCGTGCCATCACCGCACCACTTCTGGACTACCTCGAGTCTCGGGGTGTTGCGGGCCCGGTCGCAGACTTGCGTGATGCCACAGCGCTGAATCGGACTCTCTCCGCGCTGGTGAAGGCGGGCGCGGCAACGTGTTTCGACAGGGGATTGGAGCCGGTGTGGTCGGTCGCGCCAGGTCATCATCGCGTCGCGGCCTTCTACCGCAACGCTGCGTTGCATCATCTCGTCAATCGGGCGATTCTCGAGCTGGCCCTGACCCGCGCCGGTGAACAGCCGGCCGCCCCCGACGTCGTGGACACGGTGTGGGCTGAGGCGCTGCGACTTCGAGACCTGCTCAAGTACGAATTCTTCTTTGCGCCCAAGCCAGCGTTCCGCGACGAGATGGCTGCCGAGCTGGAAGCGTTCGGCTGGCCACCAGGTGAAGTCCTCACTGGCGAGTTGGCCGCAGATCTCGTCGAACGGACCCGCTTCCTGGTGGCGCCGGGCACCCTGCGTTCCTTCGTGGAGGCACAGCTGGTAGTAGCCGACCGCCTTGTCGAACGCAGCCCGCACACCGCGCTCGATCGTGACGAGTTGTTGACCGACTGTGTCGGCTACGGACGCCAACTCGTGCTGCAGGGCCGCATCCACGGCGGGGAGTCGGTGTCGCGCACCTTGTTCGAGGCGGCATTGGAACTGGCCGCCAACCGGGACCTCGTCGACTCGGGCGGCGAGCAGGTCAAGCGGGCACGGATCGCATGGCGTGACGAGGTCATCGAGGTTCGCGACCGTCTCGAACGAATTGCGGCCGCGTACGCGAATCGACTAGGGGTGATCCTCGATGACCACCGACTCTGAGTTGCCGGAACGGATCGCGCGCGCCAAGCACGTCGAGATTCTCACGCATTGGCGTGGCGCCGACCGTAGAGCCAAGGAGCAGCGGATGTCTGACACGAATGTCGCCGACGAACAACCGGCCCTCATTGTGCTACGTGCCGATGACCGTCCGCTGAACTGGGGCAGTGAGCGTGAGATGAACGGGATCGAGACGCTGATGTGGCGCGCCGAAGCCGATCCGCGGTTGCGCTCGACGATCTGTGCGCTGGAGGAGCTCGACGTGGCTCCGGATTGGGACAGGTTCCTGGCCGCGCATGAATGGGCAACGCGGTTCGTGCCGCGCTTCCGGCAGCGAGTGGTCGAGCCGATGCTGGGCGTCGGAGTCCCTGCTTGGGTCGTCGATCCCGATTTCGACCTGCACTATCACGTGCGGCGCGTGCGGCTCCCGGACGGTGCAACCTTCACCGACATGTTGGCCACTGCCGAGCAGTTTGCGATGACGCCGTTCGACCGCGCCCGTTCGCTGTGGGAGGCCGTCCTTTTCGAGGGTCTCCCCGATGGACGCGCCGGCTACCTGCTGAAAATGCATCATGCGACCACAGATGGGTTGGGCAGTGTCCAGCTGCTCTCGCAGGTCCATTCGAACACGCGGGAACCCAATCCGGGTAAGCCGCAGCCGTTTCCGGCCGAGCCAGAGGACACTTCAGCGGCAGATGTCATGACTGGACAGCTCATCCGCAACGCCGAACGGCTGCCCCGCGACGCAACCGACGTTGCCGCGGCGGGCGTGCGGGCGCTGGTGAACCCGCTGCGCGCCGGCGGCGATGCCAAGCGCTACGCGGAGTCGCTGTGGCGGGTCTTGGGCGATCGGGGCGCCAAGGGCTCACCGCTGCTCGCGGCTCGCAGTCTCTCCTGGCGGTGGATGGCCTTCGATGTGCCGTTCGCCGATCTGCGTGCGGCAGCCAAGGCCGCCGACGGATCCCTCAACGACGCGTTCCTGTCCGCCCTTCTTGGCGGGTTCCGTCGCTACCACATCGAGATGGACTCCCCGATCGAACGAATGCCCATCGCGATCCCGGTGTCTGTGCGCCGCGAGGGCGACAGCGCCGGCGGCAACCGGTTCGCAGGCGTCCGACTGGCCGGACCGGTCGGGATCGCGGACCCCGCGCGCCGCATCCAGGCGATCAAGAATCTGGTCGGGGACGCCAGGGCCGAGCCGGCCCTCGACGCCCTCGGCCTGCTCGCGCCCGGACTCGCGCGAATGCCGGCGCCGCTGATCTCACAGTTGACCGGTGCTCTCACCAAGAGCACCGACCTGCAGGCATCCAACGTCCCCGGCCTTCGCGGTGACGGATTTCTCGCCGGCGCCAAGATCGAGCGTGCCTACGGATTCGGCCCGCTGCCCGGCTGCGCCACCATGGTTACCCTTGTCTCGCACGGTGAAACATGTTGCATTGCAGTGAATTTAGACGCTGCCGCGGTGACCGAACCGGACCGCTTCGGGCGCTGTCTGACCGAGGGGTTCGCCGAAGTGCTTGCCCTATCGGGCAGCGACAACGGGACCAACCCGCCGATTCGAAGGGTCTAGATCACTAGCGTTGAAGTTGTCGACGCGAGGTGACACCCAGCTTTGCAAAGATCTTGCCTCGGTGCCAGAGCCGGCCGCCGACGTCTTGGTTGCAGAGTTCTTCGCGAACCAGTCGGACGATATGGGCGGAAGGCTTGTCTCCTGCGCAGACGAGTTGATGGGTTAGTCGCGGTGGCTCCTACGTGAACTGGGAAAGGAGGCTACCGCTGGCCAGCGCAGTCGACTCGGTGGTCATCGCCGTTTACGGCGGTTTCCGCCCCGCCATCGCAGGGGTGCTGGCGGATGCGGCCGTTGCCGCGGGACCCCACCGAAGCGGGATCCTGCTAGCCGTCGGAATGGCCCTGGCGGGCATGGCGCTCGGCCGCAGTCTCCGCGGTAGTCGACGGCCGGACAACTTTCGATTCCAACTGGTTCTACTTCGGCGTCGAGACAGTCGGGCCACTGTGCTGCTGACCACCGCGTGACGGCCCCGCGTGGCACACATGCTGCCAACCGGCGATCAATTTCTGCCACCGGAATTAAACCCCTGACCTGCCGGTTTAACACATCAGATCGGCGAGGGAGGCTCCCGCCGACAGACCTAGAACAGCAGAGAAGAAGAGGGATCATCATGAAGAAGTCAGCATTCGCCACCATCATCGCCAGCGGTTTCGCAGCCGCCCTGTTCGGCTTGGCCGCCCCCGCCAACGCGGGCATCGACCACCACACCTGGCTGAACGAGATCCAGCAGCAGGCAACCGTGGGTTCGGTCCACTCGACCGTGGGCAACGGCCGCTGACCTACCGCTTACCGAGAAGGGGCACCCCGTGAAGTGGTCCCCGAAAGTTGGACCCTGACGCAGGGAGCTTAAGCCTCAAGGGCCTGGGCCCG
>JAVHWG010000069.1:0-7841 GCA_032159965.1 Mycobacterium sp. | reverse complement strand
TCGGTGTCGGCATCCGATGTCTGCGATTGGGTCATGTCACCCTTCTCACCCTATTTCTGACAGCATTGTCAACTTATACCGTCTGCATTCGCCGTGTCCATCGTGGTCCTACAAACGATATGTTCGCATGTAGATAAACACTTACGCCAGCTTCGAAGGTGCCCAATCACAGCCGTGCGCTTCGCTAACGTCCATTGATTCTGACAGTTATATGCGGTAAAACTGGGCAGGTGGAGACTCCGTCGGGACGTCGCGTGCTCGCCAAGCTGGTAAACGAGTTCGCGGCTGTGCGGGTGTCCCTGGATGTCAACGGCAACGGTCCGCGCTTGCTCGTCGAGGACCTCGAGGGTGGCGAGCAGGTGTTCCTGTGTCCACTGGAGTTGGCCAGCTTCACCCTGGCCACACCAGAAGACCGCGAGGATTGGCTGCGGGTGGGCAACTATCGCGGCGAACGTCGACCTAAGGAACTGCCGTGAGTACCCCGGATGTCGACCTGGTCGGGTTGGGCATGACCCGGATGTTGCTTCGGCCCGGCACCACACCAGTCGCATTGGCGGCCGAGGCGAGCACGGCCGCACTGGCCGACTCCGGAATCGGGCGTGCCGACGTGGACGGGCTTCTGGTCGGCTCCTCGCAGGGAGTTCGGCCGGACAGGCTGGGTGTCGGATTCGCCGCACAGGGCGGCTTCTCGGACCTGCGCCTACTCGAGCACATCGAGATCAAGGGCGCCACAACGATCGCCATGATCCAGCGCGCGCGACATGCGATCACCACAGGTGAGGCGTCCACCGTGCTGTGTGTGTTCGCCGACGCCCCGCTGGTGGCCGGCCGAGGGGCGGGGTCGACATACGCGCAGAGCGGCGGCAACGTTGGCGTGCGCGGGTTGGAACGGGCCTCGGGCCTACTCGGGTCGGTACCGACGTACGCGTTGCTGGCCCAGCGCTGGTTGCACGTGACTGGCACCCACACCGACGCACTGCGCTCGGTGGCCACCACGGCGCGCACTTGGGCGCAGGGCAACCTCGACGCGGTCGAGCGAGAACCGCTCGACGACGCCGGCTACGACGCGAGCCCGATGATCGCGGAACCGTTGCGGCTATTGGACTGCGCGCGGCCGGTGAACGGGGCGGTTGCGGTCGTGCTGACCGGCCGCACTTCGGTCGGCGCTCAGCGACTTCGCGTGCGCGGCACTGGCCGGCATCATCCGGTGCGGCGGCGGCGGGCGGGAGCCGAGTCCTGGTTCGGAGGCGGCGGTCAGGCCGTCGACGACGCGCTCGAGCAGGCCGGCATGAAGCGGTCGGACCTCGACATCGCCGAACTCTACGACCCATTTTCGATTGTGACCCTGGTGTTGCTCGACGAGTACCGGCTCACCGGTGCGATGCCTGCCGGTGCCTTCGTGTGCGACGGTCACACTGGGCCAGGCGGCACGCTGCCGACCAACACCGGCGGTGGGCAGCTTTCCGGCTTCTACCTCCAGGGCATGACGCCGCTAGCCGAAGCGGTGATCCAACTGCGTGGCGTCGGCGGCGAACGCCAAGTCCCGGCCGCCACGGTCGCTCTGGTCGGCGGCATCGGCGGCCGACTCGACCACCACGCCGCACTGGTGTTGGAGCGGGCGGCATGAGCGCCGTCGCCAATCCCACCGAGCAGGCACTGGAAGACTGGTTGCTCGACTCTTCGCTGGCACCGGTAGCCGCCGCCGATCGGCTGGCGCCGCTCTATCAGGCGGCGCAGCGCGGTGAGCTCGCCCTACCTTTCTGCGTGGCATGTGCCGAGCCCCTCGAACTCGAACAGGAAATCTGTGACTGCTGCGGATCCGTGGAATGCCTTTGGCGCACAGTGGAACTGCGTGGCACCGTGCACGCCGCCACGCTGATGCACCGGTGTGAGCCGGGGTTGGTGCGAGCGCAGAGCCCCTACCCGATCGTCGACGTCGAGCTGACGAGCGGGCACCGCGTGGTGATGACCACCGCGCTCCCCACCCACACGACCCCGCCGATCGGCCGCGCGGTTCGCATCGGCTTTCGCCGACTTGGCGACGTCGCAATACCAGCCATCGACACCCTGGAGGATGAGTGACGGCACTCGAACCAGCCCCAACGCTCGACGAATTCGACGTCAGCAAGGTCATCCGAACCGACCGCGTGCACGGGTCGGTGTACACCTCGGCCGAGATCTTCCGTCGCGAGATGGACAGCATCTTCAAGACCGGCTGGGTCTTCGTGGCGCACGAGAGCGAGGTGAGTGAACGGGGCGACTATCTCACGCGGATGATCGGCAGCGATCCGGTCGTTGTCATGCGCGGCAAGGACGGTGTCGTCCGGGTGGTGCTGAACCGGTGCACCCACCGCGCCAACAAGCTGTGCAACGCGGAAAAGGGCAACGCGAACTCGTTCCGGTGCCCGTACCACGGGTGGACGTTCAACAACACCGGTGCGCTGCAAGGTGTTCCGATGCGAGAAGGCTACGGTGAGGCGTTCAACAAGATCCGCTCCGAGCTGGGCCTTGCCCAGGCTCCGCGAGTCGACAACTATGGCGGCTTCGTCTTCGCCTCGCTGGCAGCCGAGGGCATCTCGCTTCGCGAACACCTCGGCAACGCCACTCATGCCATCGATCGGCTGCTGAACCTGTCGCCGAACCGCGAGATTGATCTACGGGCCAACTGGATGAAGCATCTGCACCACGCCAACTGGAAGATGGTGGTGGAGAATAACGTCGACGGCTACCACGCGCTGTTCACCCATGCCTCGGTGTACGACGCGATAAAGCCCGCGAAGGTGTCACACGTTCCGACCAAGGTCGACGTGCTGGTCCGCGACCTCGGAAATGGCCATTCCGAGATCGACTACAGCGACGAATATCGCAAGCTCGACGAGGAATTCGTCTGGTACGGCCGGATCCCGCGGGCGAAGCTGGCGGGCTACGTCGAGGCATTGGAGCAGGCCTACGGTCCCGAGCAGTCACACGACGCGCTCGTGGTGGGTCCACCCCACACACTGATCTGGCCCAACCTGTTCTTGGCGGAAATGAACGTTATGTTCGTCGAGCCGCAGGCCCCCGACCGCACCGTCGCCTACACCACCGCGGTACTGATCCCGGGTCAGGATGCGTTGAACGAACGCACGCTGCGGCGCTCCGAGGGGGCGATGGGTCCGGCGGGGTTCCTGATCGCCGACGACGGCGAGATCGGCATGCGCAACCAGGCTGGACTCGCCGCCGAATTGCCGGAGTGGCTGGTCCTGGCGCGTGGTGTAGAAAACGACGTCACCGACGAAAGCGGAATCATCAACCGGGACAAGAGCGCCGAGACGCCGCAGCGCGGGTTCTATTCCCAGTGGGCCGCCGTCGTCGGCGGGAGGGTGGGAGCGTGACCGTGAACTCGGAGCCCCAGACCCGTCCCGCGTTGCGGCCGCTGCCCGATGCCGAGACCCTGTCCTTCCTGTATCTGGAGGCTCGGTTGGCCGACGAGGGCCGCTACTCGGAGTGGGAAGCGCTATGGGCCGATGACGACGACACCGTCGAATACCGGGTTCCCATGCATCCCGAGGACGACCCGCGAACCACGCTGGCCTATATCAACGACAACCGCCGGCGCATCAAGAGCCGGGTCGCTCAGCTCAATACCGGCAACCGGCACTCGCAGACCCCGCCGTCGGTCATGCGTCGCGTCATCTCCAACAGCGAGGTGGTTGCCGAGGACGCTGACACCGTCACCGTCGAATCAAACTTCGCTTTGTTCGAATACCGTATCCGCCAACGCTTCTGGGCCGGGCGAGTCAGACACACAATCCGACGAACGCCGGACGGCCCCCGGTTGGTCCGCAAGGTCGTGCACCTCATCGACGCGGGTGGTTCCGTCGAGACACTCGCATTCCTCATTTAAAGGCTCGCTGATCAAATGCTCATCGGAGACATCGCCACCAACAACGCCCGCCGCTACCCGGACAAGCGCGCGCTGATCGACAACGACCGGGTGCACACCTGGGCCCAGGTCGACGAGCGGGCACGCCGGTTGGCCGGTTTCGTGGCTGAGCAAGGGCTGGAACGCGGTGATCGGGTAATGGTGATCGCGCGTAACTGCATCGAGTGGCCGGAGATCTCGTTCGGACTGGCCAAGGCCGGGTTGATCGCCGTCCCGGTGAATATCCGGCTGGCGCCCGACGAGGTGGCCCACGTACGCGACGACTGCGGCGCCCGCGCCGTGATCGTCCACGCCGATCACCTCGAAAAGTTTGTCGGCGAATTGACCGGGCTGGGGCTGATATTGGGCATCGGCGCGCGGTCGGCGAGCGACGTCAGCGAGTTGGTCACCGACTACGAGACGGCGCTGGCGCAGGCACAGCCGAGTGCGGGACGCGGCGACGTCACCCCGGACGACGTCGCGGTCATCCTCTACACCAGCGGCACGACAGGTCGAGCCAAGGGCGTGATGCACACCCATCGCGGCCTGCTCTACCAGGCGGCGGACACCAATCTGGTGACCGAGGCGAACCGTTCCGACGTAATGCTGGCCACCACCCCGTCCTTCACCGCGGGCGGGATGGTGCGCACTGTGTCCTGGCTCTACTTGGGCCAGACGATGGTGATCCACCAACGCTTCGATCCGCAGGCGGTGATCGACGAGATCGAACGCAGCGCGATCACCTTCACGACCTTCATCCCGACCATGCTGCACCGGACACTGGCGATCCTGGAAGACGGTCCGCCGCGCGACATGTCGAGCCTGCGACGCATCTCCTACGGTTCGGCTCCGGTGCCGCCGGGCTTGGCGCGCAAGGCCATGGACCTGCTCGGCTGCGACCTCCAGCAGCGCTACGGTCTCACCGAATGCGGCGGGCAGGCAACCATTCTCACCCCGCAGGACCACCGCGACATCGTCGCGGGCAGGATATCGATCGGTACGTCCTGCGGGCAGGAAACCCCGATGTGCGTGATCCGGGTCATCGACGCGGAAGGCGATGACGCCGCAGTCGGCGATGTCGGCGAGATCGTCATAGTCAGCCCCGCCAACGCCGTCGGCTACTGGAATCGGCCCGAGCAGACCGCGGAGACGTTCCGGCCCGACGGACTACGCAGCGGCGACCTCGGCTACCTGGACGGCGACGGCTACCTTCACATCACCGGGCGCAAGACTGACCTCATCATCTCCGGCGGGTTCAACGTCTATCCGGCCGAGATCGAGCGTGTCATCGCGCAGCACCCCGGCGTGGACATGGTGGCGGTGGTCGGCGTGTCCGATCCGGAGTGGGGCGAGACGCCGGTCGCCGTGGTGATCTCCAAATCTCATGTTCGCGATCAGGATGCGCTCACCGATGAACTGGCCGCGCTGTGCCGCGCGGAACTGGCCGGCTACAAGCAGCCGCGTCGGTTCGCTTTCTGGCAAGAGTTCCCGCTCGGGCCTGCGGGCAAGATCCTCAAACGCGAGATCGCTAACCAGGTGAACCAGGTGGGTGACACGAGTGCAAAGATGTCGGTGTCCACCGGATCGACGACGGAGCAACCGTGACCGAGCAGGCCGACCTAGCCACCATCGAATTCCACGTGACGGATCACGTCGCCACTGTGGCCTTGAACCGCCCGGAACGGATGAACAGCTTCACCAAGCAGATGGCGGACGACCTTGCCACCGCATGGGCTCGGCTGCGCGACGACGACGACATCCACGTCGCGGTCCTGTGCGCCAATGGGGATCGCGCGTTCTGCACGGGAATCGACGTGTCCGAGGGGACCTGGTGGACACACAAGCCGATCTTCAACCAGGAAGACCCGGGAGAGCTACTCGGACCCAAGGCACACCGGGTATGGAAGCCGGTGATCGCAGCGCTGCACGGCATCGTGGCCGGCGGTGCGATGTACTTCGTCAACGAATGCGACTTTGCGATCTGCGGTGAAACGACCACGTTCTTCGATCCGCACGCCAATGCCGGCATCGTCTCCGCACTGGAACCGATGGGCATGCTCGCGCTCGGCGTTCCCTACGGCGAGGTCATGCGCTGGGCGCTACTCGGCAGCGAGGAACGAATGTCGGCGCAGACCGCGCTGCGGATCGGCCTCGTCACCGAGATCGTGCCCGATGACCAGTTGCGGTCACGAGCATACGAATTGGCGTGCGAAATCGCCGCGCGCCGACCCTCTGGGGTGCAGGGCACGGTCCGCGCCATGTGGGAGGCCCGCGACTTGACGCCCAGCACCGCTGCGCGACACGGCAAGTTCTACACCGACCTGGGCAACGCGGGCGCCGGACGAACCGACTCTCGCGCGAACAAGAAGCCACCGCGAACTCGATGAGAAGGACTCGTGACTGACACCGTGACCGAGCAACTGGCGGACTTCGACCTCCTCATCGGAGGCGAATCCACCAAGGCGGCTTCGGGTTCCACGTACGACAGCGTCGACCCGTTCACCGGAAAGCCGTGGGCGCGCGTGCCCGACGGCGGCGCCGCGGACGTCGACCGCGCGGTGGCTGCGGCCCGCGCGGCTTTGGACGGGCCATGGGGACAGTTGACCGCTACGGCGCGGGGCAAGCTGTTGTGGCGGTTGGGCGAAGTCATCGCGCGCGAGGCGGAGAATCTGGCCGAGCTGGAGGTCCGCGACGGCGGCAAGCTGGTCCGCGAGATGGTCGGTCAGATGAAGGCCCTGCCGGACTATTACTTCTACTACGCCGGGCTGGCCGACAAGCTGCAGGGTGAGGTCGTCCCGGTCGACAAGCCCAACTTCTTCGTCTACACCCGTCACGAGCCGGTCGGCGTGGTCGGTGCGATCACCCCGTGGAACTCTCCGCTGCTGCTGCTGACGTGGAAGCTCGCCGCCGGGCTGGCGGCGGGATGCACCTTCGTCGTGAAGCCCAGCGACCACACGCCGACGTCGACGCTGGCTTTCGCAAAGTTGTTCGCCGAGGCCGGCTTTCCGCCCGGCGTCATCAATGTCGTCACCGGCTGGGGCCCGGAGACCGGCGCCGCTCTCGCTTCGCATCCCGGCGTCGACAAGATCGCGTTCACCGGATCGACGGCTACCGGCATTCACGTCGGAAAGGCGGCGATCGCCAACGTGACTCGCTTCTCCCTGGAGCTGGGCGGCAAGTCCGCACAGGTGGTGTTCGACGACGCCGACCTAGACGCTGCGGCCAATGGCGTGATCGCCGGCGTTTTCGCGGCCACCGGTCAGACCTGCCTGGCGGGTTCGCGCCTACTTGTCCACGAGAGCGTCGCTGACGCCCTGGTCGAGCGCATCGTTGCCCGCGCTGCGACCATCAAACTCGGGGACCCGAAGGACCCGGCAACCGAAATGGGCCCGGTGTCCAATCAGCCGCAGTACGAAAAGGTGTTGTCGCACTTCACCTCTGCCCGGGAAGAGGGCGCTACGGTCGCCTACGGCGGCGAACCGGCCAGCGAACTCGGCGGCTTCTTCGTCAAGCCGACGGTGTTGACCGGCGTCGATCCTTCGATGCGGGCCGTCGCCGAGGAGGTCTTCGGACCCGTGCTCGCGGTGATGACCTTCGCCGACGAGGACGAGGCCGTCGCTGCGGCGAACGCCACCGAGTTCGGGTTGGCCGCAGGCGTCTGGACCAAAGATGTCCACCGCGCGCACCGGGTAGCGGCAAAGCTTCGAGCAGGGACCGTGTGGGTCAACGCGTATCGCGTTGTCGCGCCCCATGTTCCGTTCGGCGGCATCGGTTACAGCGGCATCGGTCGGGAGAACGGCATCGACGCCGTCAAGGACTTCACCGAGACCAAAGCGGTGTGGGTGGAGCTCACGGGCGCCACCCGCGATCCGTTCACGCTCGGCTGACACACCCCCACCACGCCAACGAAGGAGCACGACATGACAATTGACCTCGC
>JAVHWG010000063.1:0-2755 GCA_032159965.1 Mycobacterium sp. | reverse complement strand
CGAAGCGTGCTGAGGCTTGTTGGTCCGAGTGCGGATGCGGACAAGCATGAAGCGTGACAACGCACTCAATGCGGCAGATGCGGATGTTGCGGCCTACGGTCGGCATAGCCAGCTATTCAGCTCACGCTTACCAGCACGAACGCGGAGAAGGCCGCTTCGGTCCCGCAGTAGGAGGCAGCCTCGCCGATCATTCCGCCGCCGACCGCGACCGTATTTCCGGATACCGCTACCTGCTTGCCCTTGGCGTCAAGAAGTGCGTACTTGCCCGAGGTGAGCTTCGTGGCGGCGTAACCCGCGGGCCACGTCACTGGCGCGCTGCCGAGCAAGAAGCACACCCCACCGCGCCGGGGGACACCTTGCAGTACGCCGGACGCCTCGCCGGCCGGAGATGTGCTGTTACTCCGCTTCGGCGACACGGATACCGGCAATGTGCCCGATCGCGACGGCGACGGCGTTGGGCTGGCGCTGCTATTGGACCCACTGGGATGGTCGCCCGTTTGAGGGCGCGGACGGCACCGAACAGGCGCTGAGTAGAAGCATGAGCACTGACAAGGCGGGCAATCGCATCGAACCACGATCTCTCGGTAGTGCGTCGTCAAGGTCGCTCGACATTCGCCATCTTTGACGGACCCCGTCCACGACCGGTTCCCCCGACCGCTTCCATCATCGCGCCAATAGCGGGCGGACTCAGCCCCTTGGCTCGGCTTGTCGCCGAGCACGAGCGCCGTCATAGCTGCCAGCGCGCCGTGATTTCCGCCGTCACGAAGAACCCCTCTGGCGAGATCTGGGTGAACGCATCCAGCCGCACCCAACGGTCGCCGCGCGTCAGAACATGCGACTCGGCGTGGGGGTACCGGAGCTTCGTGACCCACACTTCCTCGAGGGCTGCACCCACCTGCTCGGGTGTCGCGTCCCGATTCGGGATGGCATCGGCAACGATGAGCTTGAAAGGGTCGTTCGTGCGGCGGACGGAAGTCCCATCAAGCTCGGCCAATCCGCCCAAGTGGCCGACGAAGTCGATTTCCATGCCAAGCAGGTCATCGCCCTCGCTTGCCGGGAACCGCCGAATGATCGCGGCCTTCGAACGCTCGAACGACTCCGGATCCATGGGATGCATCATCGCGCTTCTGACATCGCGCGGAATCCTGTACGAGCCTCGCGCGTCGGAGACGGCGATTGAATTGCCGGCGCAACGCGCGTCATCGCGCCCTTACCGGACGTTCCTTGGCGGTCCGGTCGGCCGACCCTTGGGGGGCTGAGGACGGCACGCCGTCGCGACGGACGGCGACCGGTCGACGGCAGCGCGCGGCCGACTCGTGCGCGTGGTGATCCGCAACGCCTGGCCGCCTGGTCGGAAACCCTAAGCCGACTACGCCCGCGGCGCGTCCAATTTGTGCGTGCCGCTACCCGACCCTGGCCCCGCGCGTCGTCCAACTCCACTGTCACGGCAGCACATCGGCCCTCTGTGGAGGCCTGTCGCCGATCGGCCGCCGCAGGTAGGGTGCTCGCGTGAAGCCTTGGAGCCCGGTGCGCTCGACGTATGTGTGGCTCGGCGCGACGCTCGCAATTATCGGCGTCGCTTCCTACGCGCTGACCGTGATGCTCGAGCCCGACGGCAGCCCCGCGCGCACCGGTTTCCGCGTGGGTATCAGCGCCGTTTTCTCGCTGGTCGGCGCCTTCTGGATCTACAAGTCCACGATGCGCGCGTCGATCGAACGGGGCCTCGCGGCCGCCGTGCACCTCGAAGCGCACGATCCCATCGAAGACGCGACGCGGGTTCTGCGTCGCATCCTCCTTCTCGACGTAACCATCAACGTTCTCCTCGTCGCGGGAGCGCTGGCGTGGAAACAGACGCTCACCCTGGGGATGGTCGGCACGATGCTCGGCGGCGCGCAGCTGTTGACCGTTCGCTGGGTCGGCCAGCTCGAGCGATCCAACAACGCGACCCTGGTCTCTCGGGCCGGACCCCGCGGACAGAGCCGGCGTCGGACCGCCCACTACGCGTTCCTCGTCAGGCAGCCGACGCCCGTCCAGTGACTCGCCGTCAACTCCTCGAGATCGCCGTCTGCACCGCGCCGACCCCGGCCGCCGCTCGTCAGTAGCGTGACGATCGCGCGTTCAAGGTGCCGATCGATCCACTTCACGACGCACGCCCCCAGTTGTGAACGACAGCGATCTGCCAGCCGACGACGATGCGCCGCTCTGCGCCAAATGCGGACGTTCGGTACCGGACGCGCAGCGTCGTCTTAAGGGTCGAACTTCCGGCCGCCTGCGAGCGCCGATCTGGGGTGGCGACCATGGGCTTCTTGGACCCACGCATTGCAGCCATCGCGGACGCGCACGAGCGGCGCAGCGGCGCCAGCAGCACGCTGATCGCTGGGCTCCTGGTGGCCGAGGAAGCAGGCGAAGCGGTACAGCAGCTGCGTCGCCACCTTGGCCATGCCAGAAGGGGGCAACCGCGGACGACGTCGGTGCCGAGCTCGCCGATTTCGTCATCGCCGCTTCGCTCTTGGCAAAGCTGCTTGGCACGGACCTCGCCGACCACGTGAACGCGAAGCTCGCGATACGCCGCTCCTCCTTCGTGCGGCGAGACCAAGCGCCCGCCCAGCTGCCCTCGTTGACCGAAGCTCACATCGTGACCGCGCCCGCGGGAAGTCCGGCGCCGTAGGCTTCCCGCGACCCGGCGCGAGTCGGACGCAACCGGGGGCCGCGCTGCGGGGAGTCCTAGGTATGGGAAACGGGGGAGAGATAGGCG
>JAVHWG010000060.1:0-6279 GCA_032159965.1 Mycobacterium sp. | reverse complement strand
CAGTCCGCACCCGTATCGCCGCCGCCGATGATGATCACCTTCTTGCCTTTGGCGGTGATCGGAGGCTGTCCGTCTGCGTCCAGGACGTCATCGCCCTCCTGTACGCGGTTGGCCCACGGCAGGAACTCCATCGCCTGGTAGATGCCGTTGAGTTCACGGCCAGGGATCGGCAGATCCCGCCACGCGGTGGCGCCACCGGCCAGCACCACGGCATCGAACTCGGCGAGTAGCTGTTCGGCGGTGATGTCGACGCCCACATTCACGCCGGCTTTGAATACGGTACCCTCGGCCTCCATCTGAGCGATTCGCCGCTGGATGTGCCGTTTCTCCATCTTGAATTCCGGGATACCGTAGCGCAGCAGACCGCCGATCCGGTCGTCACGCTCGAACACCGTCACGGAATGCCCTGCGCGAGTAAGTTGTTGCGCTGCGGCCAGGCCCGCGGGACCAGAACCCACGATCGCGACGGTCTGGCCGGTCAGCACCTGTGGCGGCATCGGCACGACCCAACCCTGGTCGAAAGCGTTGTCGATGATCTCGACCTCGACCTGCTTGATGGTCACCGGATCCTGGTTGATGCCGAGGACGCACGACGCTTCACACGGCGCCGGGCACAGGCGGCCGGTGAACTCCGGGAAGTTGTTGGTGGCGTGCAGCCGGTCGATCGCATCGCGCCAGCGGTCGGTGCGAACCAGGTCGTTCCACTCCGGAATCAGATTGCCCAATGGACAGCCGTTGTGACAGAACGGGATCCCGCAGTCCATGCATCGTGCAGCCTGGGTCCGCAGCGTGGTGTGGTCGAAATCCTCGTAGACCTCGTTCCAATCCAGGAGGCGAAGCGGGACGGGCCGGCGGGACGGCAATTCTCGCTTGCGGTGCTTGAGGAAGCCGGACGGATCAGCCACGAGCCACCGCCATGATCGCCTCGTCGACGTCTGTGCCCTTCTGCTCGGCTTCCGCGATCGCCTCCAGCACGCGCTTGTAGTCCCGCGGCATCACCTTCAGGAACCGCTGACGCTCGGTCGCCCAATGCGCCAGAACCCTTTCGCCGACCGCAGATTCGGTGGCGTCGACGTGTTTGGTCAGCATTTGGTGCAGCCAGTCGAAGTCGTCATCTTCGAGCTCCTCGAGCTCGACCATCTCCGGGTTGAGATGGTCGGGCAGCACACATCTCGGGTCGTACACGTAGGCGATGCCGCCGGACATGCCGGCGGCGAAGTTGCGGCCGGTCGGACCGAGGATGACGACCTTGCCTCCGGTCATGTACTCGCAACCGTGATCCCCGACACCCTCGACGACCGCGTGGACACCGGAGTTGCGAACCGCGAAGCGCTCGCCCACCTGTCCGCGGATGAACGCCTCGCCGCTGGTGGCACCGAACAGAATCACGTTGCCACCGATGATGTTGTCCTCCGCAACGTAGTCGGCAGGCGCGCCGCGCGAGGGTCGCACGACGATCCGGCCGCCAGACAGGCCCTTTCCGACGTAGTCGTTGGCGTCGCCGTACACGCGCAGTGTGATGCCCTTGGGCAGGAAGGCGCCGAAGCTGTTGCCTGCCGAACCGTCGAAGGTGATGTCGATGGTGTCGTCAGGGAGACCCTCGCCGCCATAGGCTTTCGTGAGC
The DNA here is from genome assembly GCA_032159965.1 of Mycobacterium sp. Taxonomy (GTDB): domain Bacteria; phylum Actinomycetota; class Actinomycetes; order Mycobacteriales; family Mycobacteriaceae; genus Mycobacterium. Next base: position 4,655 of record JAVHWG010000060.1, on the reverse strand, counting down.
TCGTGGCCCAGCATCGTGCCTACCGTGCGGTTGACGTTGGATATCGTCGTCGAGAACTTGACGGGCTTCTGCTGGTCCAGCGCTTCGCGGCTCATCACGATCAGCTGCTGGTCCAATGCCTTGTCCAACCCGTGGTCCTGACGCGAGCTGCAGTACAGGTCCTGGTTCATGAACGCCGACTCGGGCTCGACCAGAACCGGCGCGAGGTTGAGCTTGCGCGCCTTCCAGTGTTCGGCCGCCGCCGTGGTGTCAAGCGCCCCGACCTGGCCGACGGCCTCGTTGATGGTGCGGAAGCCCAACTCTGCCAAGTATTCCCGCACCTCTTCGGCGATGAACAACATGAAGTTCTCGACGAATTCGGGCTTGCCGTTGTACCGCTTGCGCAACTCCGGGTTCTGGGTCGCCACGCCGACCGGGCACGTGTCGAGGTGGCACACCCGCATCATGATGCAGCCCGAGACCACCAGCGGCGCCGTCGCGAACCCGTACTCCTCGGCACCGAGCAGCGTCGCGATGATCACGTCGCGGCCCGTCTTGAGCTGGCCATCGACCTGCACCACGATGCGATCGCGTAACCCGTTGAGCAGCAGCGTCTGCTGCGTCTCCGCCAGGCCCAGTTCCCATGGCGCACCGGCGTGCTTCATCGACGTCAGCGGTGTCGCGCCGGTGCCGCCGTCATGCCCGGAGATCAGCACCACGTCGGCGTGTGCCTTGGACACGCCCGCGGCGACCGTGCCGACGCCGTTCTCCGACACCAGCTTCACGTGCACGCGTGCCTGCGGGTTGGCGTTCTTCAGGTCGTGAATCAGCTGCTTCAGATCCTCGATCGAGTAGATGTCATGGTGCGGCGGCGGTGAGATCAGCCCCACGCCCGGCGTCGAATGCCGCACGTCGGCGATCCACGGGTAGACCTTGCCGCCCGGGAGCTGGCCGCCCTCACCGGGTTTGGCGCCCTGCGCCATCTTGATCTGCAGATCGGTGCAATTGGTCAGGTAGTGCGACGTGACGCCGAACCGCCCCGAGGCGACCTGCTTGATCGCGCTGCGCCGCCAGTCGCCGTTCTCGTCGCGTTCGAAGCGCCGGACGTCCTCGCCGCCCTCGCCGCAGTTCGACCGGCCGCCAAGGCGGTTCATCGCGATCGCCAGCGTCTCGTGTGCCTCGGCCGAGATCGAGCCGTAACTCATCGCACCTGTCGAGAATCGTTTGACGATCTCGCTGGCGGGTTCGACCTCGTCGATCGGCACAGGCGGGCGAAGGCCTTCCTTGAACTTCAACAGGCCCCGCAGCGACGCCATCCGAGTGCTCTGGTTGTCGATGAGTTGGGTGTATTCCTTGAAGATCTCGTACTGCCCGGTACGCGTGGCGTGCTGCAGCTTGAACACGGTGTCGGGGTTGAACAAGTGGTATTCGCCCTCGCGCCGCCACTGGTATTCGCCACCCACTTCGAGCTCGCGATGTGCCCGCTCTCCAGGCCGCGGCAGAAAAGCCAGCGAGTGCCTGGATGCGACGTCGTCGGCGATGTCGTCGAGGTCGATGCCGCCGGTCGGGCACTTCAGGCCGGAGAAGTACTCGTTGAGTATCTCCTGCGAGATGCCAACCGCCTGGAACAGCTGCGCACCGGTGTACGACGCGATAGTCGAAATGCCCATCTTGGACATGACTTTCAGCACGCCCTTGCCCGCGGCCTTGACGTAGTTGGCGAGCGCCTTCTCGCGGTCGAGGCCAAGGATTATCTTGCGGTCGAGCATGTCCTCGATCGACTCGAATGCCATGTAGGGGTTGATCGCTCCGGCACCGAATCCGATCAGACAGGCCATGTGGTGGACTTCGCGGGCGTCGCCCGACTCGACCACCAGGCCGACGGACGTGCGTGTCCGTTCCCGGACCAGGTGGTGGTGCACCGCGGAGACGGCCAGCAACGACGGGATCGGTGCCAACTTCTCGTCGGACTCACGGTCCGACAACACGATGGTCCGAGCGCCTTCGGCGATTGCCGCCGACGCTTGGGTGCGCACGTCGTCCAGCGCGGCTCTCAACCCCGCGCCGCCCTTGGCCACCGGGTACAGACACCGAATGACCTTGGTGCTCATGCCGTGTCGGCGACCGTTGATCTCGGCTGCCGGGTCCATGTTGATCAGCTTGGCCAGCTCGTGGTTGCGGAGGATGGGCTGCTGCAGCACGATCTGGCGACACGAATTCTCGTCCGGCGACAACAGGTCGCCCTCTGGGCCGATCACACCCTCCAGGCTGGTGACCACTTCTTCGCGGATCGCGTCCAGCGGCGGGTTGGTCACCTGGGCGAACAACTGCTGGAAATAGTCGTAGAGCATCCGTGCCCGTTGCGAGAGCACGGCGACCGGCGTATCGGTACCCATGGAGCCAAGCGGCTCCGCACCGGTGCGCGCCATCGGGGCGACGAGCAGGTTCAACTCTTCGTAGGTGTATCCGAACACCAACTGCCGCAGCACGATCCGGTGGTGTGGCATGCGGACGTAGGGGCCCTGCGGCAGTTCTTCGAGCGCGACCAGTCCGTTGTCCAACCAGTCCTGGTACGGATGCTCGGCGGCGAGTTCGGCTTTGATCTCCTCGTCGTCGACAATGCGCCCCTGTGTGGTGTCGACCAGGAACATGCGACCCGGCTGCAGCCGCATCCGGCGCACCACCGTCGACGGGTCCAGGTCCAGCACGCCGGCCTCGGAGGCCATCACCACCAGTCCGTCGCTGGTCACCCAGATCCTCGACGGCCGAAGGCCGTTGCGGTCGAGCACCGCGCCCACGATCGTGCCGTCGGTGAACGTCATGGACGCCGGGCCGTCCCACGGCTCCATCAACGAGGCGTGGTACTCGTAGAACGCGCGCCGCGCCGGGTCCATCGACTCGTGGCGCTCCCATGCTTCGGGAATCATCATCAACACGGCGTGGGCGAGACTGCGTCCGCCCAGATGCAGCAGCTCGAGTACCTCGTCGAACCGCGCGGTGTCCGACGCGCCGGGAGTGCATATCGGGAACAACTTCTCGACTTCGGCCGGATCGCCGAAGACGTCGCTGCGGATCAGCGCCTCCCGGGCCCGCATCCAGTTCTCATTGCCGGTGACGGTGTTGATCTCGCCGTTGTGCGCGATCCTGCGGAACGGGTGCGCCAGCGGCCAGGACGGGAAGGTGTTCGTCGAGAACCGGGAGTGCACGATTCCCAGCGCGCTCACCAGACGGTCGTCTTGCAGGTCCAGGTAGAACTCTCTGAGCTGCGGTGTGGTCAGCATGCCCTTGTAGACGAACGTCTGCCCGGAAAGGCTTGGGAAATAGACGGTTTCGCGACCAGGTCCGTCCTGTCCGGGCCCCTTGGTGCCAAGTTCGTGCTCGGCGCGCTTGCGGACGACGTAGACCCTGCGTTCCAGGTCCATTCCTGACGCGCCGGCGAGGAACAGTTGGCGGAAGGTCGGCATCGCGTCTCGCGCCAGTGCCCCCAGCGAAGATTCGTCGGTCGGTACGTCTCGCCAGCCCAGAACGCTGAGGCCCTCCGACTCGGCGATCTTCTCCACCGCCGCGCATGCGTCCGCGGCTTCTTTCGCGGACTGGGGCAGAAACGCGATACCGGTCGCGTAGCTGCCCTTTTCGGGCAACTCGAAGTCGACGGACGCGCGGAAGAACTCGTCAGGTGTCTGAATCAGGATCCCGGCACCGTCTCCGGTCTGGGGTTCGGCACCCTGCGCGCCGCGGTGCTCGAGATTCAGCAGCGCCGTGATCGCCTTATCGACGATGTCACGGCTCCTGCGGCCGTGCATGTCGACGACCATCGCGACGCCGCACGCGTCGTGTTCAAACGCGGGGTCGTAGAGCCCGACACTTCTGGGGGCCATTCGCACCTAACCCTTCGCGAAAATCCGGTCCGGTACCGACGGTGTGTTCTCCCGACATCGCGAGTCCCATCCTCGGCCCTCATCGATTCTGCGCCGGTTTCTTCCGGCCGCAAACTCCGGCCGAACCCCCTCACTGGGGATGCAGCCGTGCCACGCTGAACGGTGCACTCGTCCCGGGTAATCGACAAGTTCACAAACGATATGTCAGACCCCGCCTGACATGCCAACTTAGCCAGACCTAACCTGCCAGCGCCGGACCGTCGCCGATCCCAGTCGGCCCCGCCGGGGGGGCCAGGATCGGAAGCCCCGCTTGGCAATTCGTGCGACTGCCGATCTCCGCCCGGGCGTGTTGCAGGTGTGTGTGTTTGCTGACAACGGTCCGTGCGGCAAGCGCGGGCTCCCCTCAGGCCCGCGCTAGCCGCGTACGGTGTACCCGCCGTGCTCGGCCAGCGACCGCAACTGCTTCAGGGCAAACGCGCGGCCGCGCCCGGCTTCGGGGATATGGACGCCGGCCCACATGCCTTGCGCTGCGGGGATCTCGCACGCCTCCTTCGCGCACAGCCAGCGCCGTGGGCACGCGCGGCACACCGCCTTGGTGGCAGCGTCGGTGGCCGTCATCCAGCGGTCGGGGTCATGCATGCATGCGCCGACGTGGACGTCTGAGGGCAGTGGATCTCCGATCAGCACGGTCATCACGACTCCTTGGGTAGAGGAGTAAAACGTAGCACTCGTTCCGTAGCGATGCAACGGCTAAATGGACGACACACGCAGAGAACCGGGACTGAAGGCCCGAATCGG
>JAVHWG010000056.1:0-21390 GCA_032159965.1 Mycobacterium sp. | reverse complement strand
CCTCGGGCGCCGGAAAGTATGTGCGGCACACCGGCCTTGACGGTCTTCCACACGCCGCTGAGGTTGACGTCGATCATGTCGGTCCAGTCGCGCTCGCTGGTGTGGTCCAGCGTGGCACCGCCGTTGCCTATGCCCGCGTTGGCGACGATGATGTCCAGCCGGCCCATCTGCTCCACGCCGGTGTCCACCGCGGTCTTCAGCGCGTCGTAGTCGCGTACGTCGACCTCGGCCGTGTAGATGCGGCGGTTGTGGCCCTTGACCAGATCGGCCGTCTCGGCCAGGTCTTCCGGCGTGGACAGCGGAATCCGCACGCTGTCGATCTGCCTGCAGATGTCGACCGCGATGATGTCAGCGCCTTCTTCGGCCAGCCGAACCGCGTGAGCGCGGCCCTGGCCGCGCGCCGCGCCCGTGATGAATGCGACCTTGCCCTCGACACGACCAGCCATCGGTACCTCATCTCGAAAATGTTGAGCAGTCGCTCAGCACTCTGTCATCCGAGGGCACCGCGTGTCAATGCACCCATTCCCGCTGCTAGCTCTCCTGACCAGAGGCGACCGGCGGCCGGTAGAAGATCACCAGCTGGCCGATGCCGCCGGCCAGCCCCAGGCCCGCCGACACGGCCAGGCCTGCCCAGCCGGCGAGCCAGCTGTGCCCGAAGATCGCCCAGTCCAGACTGAAGCGCCCAGCCCCGATCGTGGCCACCGCGACCGCGCTGACGGCAAGCACCAGGTTGTACTCCCAGCCCTCCTTGACGATGAAGAAGCCGTTGGGGCGGTGCACCGTCCACGCGGCAACGAGCATCAGGGCGACGAATCCGGCAGCGGGAATCGGCGTCAGCAATCCGACGGCCAGACCGATGCCCGCCGACATCTCGGTGGTTGCGGCGATCCGCGCGTGCAACATGCCCGGCTTCATCCCGATGCTGTCGAACCACCGCGCGGTTCCGGGGATCCGGCCGCCGCCGAAGAACTTGTTGTAGCCGTGCGCGGCCATGGTGAGCCCTAGACAGAGCCGCAGGATGAGCATGCCGGTGTCACCGGCGTATTCCTGAATCATGAAGTGAACCTCCTCATCTCAAAAGCATCGTCGGGCGCCGATGCCGCCCTGATGATTGCCTGAACCGTACGTCGGCACCGCCCGCAGTCGGCTCCCGCACCGCACGCGCTGGCCACCTTCTTCGTGGTTGTCGCACCCTGGGACACGACCTCGGCCACCGTGTGACTGGTCACCCCGTTGCAAAGGCAGACATACATCGGCGGGATCCGGTCAACTGGTCTCGTCGATGCGCATCGTCTGCAGCAGCTTGCCGACGAATAGCGGCGGGTAGGCGCCCATGCCCGCGTTGGCCATCCACTCAGCCGCCGGATCCGGATGCTCGATCCAGCGGCGGGCGTTCTCGGCGTCGTCGATCTCCGACAGGATCATCACCTCTTGGGAATCGTCGAATGCCTGAAAGATCCATGTCTTCTGAACGCCGGCTGCCGCGAATCTGCCGAGCGCGGAGTGCACGTGCTCGACGAGTTCCGACACGTCGTGCACCGACGTCATCGCAGCGACGATGACGCCGGGCGGCGCGACCGGATCGGCCGAGTCGGTGATGTCGATCCTGTCCACCAACTCGCCGGCGAACACAGCCGGAATATCCTCGACTCCCACGGAATCGAACCAATCGAAGAACACCCGCGACCGCAACAGGTCGACGATCGGCCCGCGATTGTGCACGGCGATGCTGACCAGCACGCGACCCTGATCGGTCGACGAGGCGTGCACCATCACGTGATGTGCCCCGATCTCCGCCAGCGCCGGAACCCGCTTCTCGAGCAGCCGAGGCACTCGTGACGGATCGGGCACGCGATAGTCCGACGCGATCACCATCGAGCGGGTGCCTGCGTTCGTCATCATCGGACCTGTTGTGCCGCAGCCTTAGTCGCTGGCCGGAAGCGGCTTCGCCTCTTTGAGGCTCATCGGCACGTCGCCGACGCTGAGCGTCCCGGCACCGGCCTTGGTCACCAGCACCTCAGCCCCGGCATCGTCGACGTAGCGCTTGCCCATCACGGCTCCGCCCGCGAAGCTCGGGTCCAACGCCGCCGACGAGTCACCGTCCGCGCCGAGCTCGACCATCGGCGCCCCGCCGGCCCGCAGATCTTTGAGGCCGTCGCTGGCCTTGATCACGATGACCTGGGTGTCACAGACCTGGCTTTTCAGCCGGGTGCCCGTCTTGATCATGGTTCCCTTCCTCAACTCGCGGCCTGGTTGCCGGCCAGTTCTTCGATCAGCTCGCGACGCAGAACCTTACCCGTTGGGGTAGTGGGCAATTCGTCGCGAAACACAACTCGGTCGGGCGTCCGGGAGCCTCGCAGGGACTTGCGGACGTGTGCCCGGAGCTCTTCGGGATCAGGCACGGTCGACTCGGCGGGGACCACGACGGCGACGATGATCTGGCCCCACTGCTCGTCCTCGACGCCGACCACTGCCACGTCGCGCACCGACGGATGCTCTACGAGCACCTCCTCGACCTCCGCGGGGGCGATGTTCTCACCGCCGCGGATGATGGTGTCGTCGGACCTGCCGCCGATGAACAGGTAACCGTCGGCGTCAAGTGTGGCAACGTCTTTGGTGGGAAACCAGCCGTCTTCGTCCAGGACGGAACCGATCTCGGCGTACTTGCCCGACACCTGACCACCACGGATGAACAGTTCGCCGGTGTGACCGGGCTGCAGTACGCCGCCGTCGTCTCCGCGGATCTGCACCTCGATGCCCGGGACCGGCTGGCCGACGGAACCAAGCCGCCGCCTGAGCGCTTCGTCGGACGCTTCATGCGCGAGCCGGTGGTCGTCGGGGGTGAGAACCGCGATCGTCGAACTGGTTTCGGTGAGCCCGTATGCGTTCACGAACCCGACATCCGGAAGAAGATCGAGTGCCCGCCGCACGAGCGGCAGGGGAACTTTCGAGCCGCCATAGGCCAACGTGCGAAGAGTCGGCAGTGGTCGCGGGTTCGCGCCCAGCGCGATGATGATTCTGTCCAGCATGGTCGGGACCACGGTCGCGCTGGTGATCGCCTCCTTCTCAACCAACCTGATCCAGTCCTCGGCGTCGAACTGCGTCAAATACACCATCTTTCGGCCTGCATACAGGTTCGACAATGCCGCGCTGACGCCGGCGATGTGGTACGGCGGCACACAGATCAGCACGGCGTCGTCGGGCTCCGCCGACGCGAACTCGACGGTGCCGGTCACGTAGCTGGTCAAGTTGTTGTGCGACAGCTCAACGGCTTTCGGTCGCGATGTGGTACCGGAGGTGAAAAGCACGATCGCGGCTTCGTCCGGGTCGGGGAACTCGGCGACCGGCTCAGCCGTGCGGGCCGACTCGGTGAACGCGTCAGACTCGACGGCCATCACCCCGGCATCACCGACCATGTCGCGGTACTCGTCGTCGAACACGACGAGGGGGTCGCGGAGCCGGTCTATCTGTTCACGCAGCCCATCGCGACTGAGCCGGTAGTTGAGTGGAGTGAACGGGCGCGACGCCCGCGCCGACGAGAAGATGAGCAACGGCAGCATCGCTCCGCCGGCACCGACGTAGGCGACGCTGCCCGCACCCGAGGCGGCGATGACTCCGGCGCCGCCATCCGCCAGGGCACTCAACTCGGCCACGGTGAGGCGAGTTCCCTTGGACACCAAGGCCTCTCGACCCGGCTCCGAGAGCGCCATCTCCAGCAACAGCGAGATACTCATCGGACCGTCACGCCGGTTTCATCGACGAAATCAGCCACTTGTCATCGACTTTCAGCAGTGTCACCACTACGCTGCGCGACGCCAGCGTGGTCGCGGGGTTCTGGGCACTGGTAGTGGTCTGGTTGATGAAAAGCAGCACCTGCGCCGTGCCGGGCTGGATGTCCACCAGCGCCGAACCAGACACTTTGGCAGCAGTTCTCACCGCGTTCTGCTTGGCCTCCGTGGGTGCCGGGCTGTTGACGTATTGCTGGTACTCCGAGAGGAAGTCGCCTGTGAGATGTGATTGGGCGGACGAGATGTCACGATCGAGGGTGTCGGCCGAGTAGGTGTAGACGGCAGCGACGCCGTCCCTCGCCGCCGCGACCGCGGACTCCTGTTGCGCGCTGTCCGTCTGTTGATCGGGCCGGTACTGGAAGTAGATCAGCCAGGCCAGCAAGAGCACCGCGACGACGACGGCCGCGCCCCATATCAGCGCGCCGAGAGGCACCCGCACGACCCGCTTGGCGCTACCCCCCTCATCGAGGCTCGGGGCCTCTTCTGCGGTGCTTTCGGCTGTTTCGGTCACAGCACCATCTCCAGCTTGGACACCTTCAGCAGATCACCGTCTCTGGTCACCGTGACGCGGAACCTGAACGACCGCGGTTGTTGGTTGCCTGCGGCGTTGGCGATCTGTTCGTTGCCGACTACAAGCACGACGACCTCGTCATCCGAGGTGGTCTTCTCCACCGCGGCCGCGCTGACCGTGCCTTTCGCGACCGCCTTCGACGCCTCGGCGACCTTGATGAATTGGTCTGCCCGCGCGGTGAAGTCGTCCTTGAACGACCCGGCGGAGCTATCGATGATGTGTTGCACCTGGTCCTTGACTGTCCTGTAGTCAATGGAAGTCAGGTCGACGACGCTTCGGCGCGCGGTGTCGATGAACTCGTCGGCGTGCTGTTGGCGCACCGAAACCTGATGATGCTGCCAGAGGATCCAGCCGCTGGCGGCCAGGGCGGCGGCGATGACGACCGATGCGACGATCTTGGCCACCGTCGGCAGGACGGGGAGCCGATCCCGAGGCTCGCTGGTGGCGTCCTCGTCCTCCTCGCCTGCCGGCTCGCCCTCTTCCTTTTGCCGCGATCGCATGGCTCGCGCCTTCGCGCGGGCGACTGCGGCTGCCGCCTCCGCCTCGGCGGCCTCGGCTTCGGCCTCCGCGAGTTCGGCCTGCAGGTCGGGTTGCGCCTCTGACGCCGGGAGGGTGATCTCGGTTTTCACGGCGTCGCCGTCCTGAGCTCCCTCAGACGCCGCGCTCGTGTTGCCCATGACAACTTCATACCGAACTCACCGGGCACGGTGCTCGATTTAGGGTGCCCGACTTGCCACGGATCGGTGTGCACCCGCTCGGCATTCGGCTCCTCCGTGTTGAGTGAAGAATTGGAGAACCACGTTACCACCCGCGGTCCGGCCGTCGGCCACGGCTGGCGTTCACATCGCCTCAGAAAGTCAATTGATCTGCGAAAACACCATTTCCGATATTCGGAAGTCGCGCTTCCACTGCTGATCAGCCCAACTGGTCCTTGCGTACCTTGCCGGTGGCATTGAGTGGCAGCTCGTCGACGAACTTGACGTAGCGCGGCACCTTGAACCCGGCCATGCGCTGACGGGCCCACGCCAGGAGCTCGTCGGTGCCCACCTCGGTGCCCACTGGGCCCCTGGCCACCACGAATGCCTTGCCCACCTGACCCAGCCGCTCGTCCGGGACGCCGATGACCGCGGCCTGCGCCACCGCAGGATGCTCCATCAGGAACCCTTCGATCTCGGCAGGGTATGCGTTGAAGCCTCCGACGATGAACATGTCCTTCTTGCGGCCGGCGATGCGCAACCGGCCGGACTCGGTGAACGCCCCGAGGTCGCCGGTGTGAAGCCAGCCGTCCTGGTCGATTGCCTGCGCCGTCGCCGCGTCGTCGCCGAAATAGCCCTGCATGACTCCGTACCCGCGGGCCAGAACCTCGCCGTCGTCGGCGATACGAACCTCGACGCCGTCACACGGCAGTCCGGCAGTGGTGGCGACGTCCTCGACGGAGTCGCCCGGTCGCGACAACGTCACGTTGCCTGCCTCCGTCAGCCCGTAACCCGTCATCAACGTCTGGAACGGAAGGTCCTGGAGTATTCGGCGGACCAAATCGACGGGGATGTCCGCCGCGCCGGTCACGCCTGCGCGCAACGACGACAGCTTGCTCTTGTCCTGCAGCGAGAGCAGTGCGTGGTACAGCGTCGGCGGACCCGGCAGCATGGTGATCTGTTCGGCCTCGATCAGCTCCACGACGCGGTCGACATCGAACACAGCGACCGGCACCATCGTGGCGCCACGGAGGAAGGAGGCGATCAGGCCCGCTTTGAGTCCGAACGTGTGGAAGTACGGGTTGACCATCAGGTAGCGGTCGCCTTCGCGCAGATCCGCGAGCGTCGCCCACTCCTCGTACATCCGCAGCGTCTGAACGTGATTCATCATCGCGCCCTTGGGCCGGCCGGTGGTTCCCGACGTGTAGATGATGTCGGCGACGTCCGTTCCTGCCAGGCCGGCGACTTCGCGCTCCACCGCGTCGCCGGTGGACAGAAAGTCGGACGAAAGGTCGATCGCCGGGATACCCGAAGGAACCGGATACTCCTGGCCCAGGAACCCGTGCTGCACCAGAACGGCCTTCGCGTTGCTGCGCAGGATGATGTCGGCGGCCTCGTCAGGCTTGAACCGGGTGTTGACCGGAACCAGCACGCCACCCGCCGTCAGCAGACCGAACGCGGCGACGATCCATTCGGCCGAGTTGGGCGCCCAGATCGCGACCCGGTCACCCTTCTGGACCCCGGCGGCAGCGAAAGCGCCTGCCGCGCAACGAATGCGCTTCGTCAGGTCCCGGTACGACAGCCGCAGCGGCCCGTCGACAACTGCCTCCGCGTCACCGAACCGGTCACCCGCGGACAGCACCATCTCGGGGATGGTCTGCCAGAACGTCACACCGTGACGAGCCGCGACAGGTTGCCGCCCATGATCTTCGCCTGGTCATCGACGGAGAGATGCTCGAGCGCAGTCACGTAGTGCGTCGGCTCGGCCAGACCCTCGGGATGCGGGTAGTCGGAGCCGTAGAGCACCCGGTCCACGCCGATGAGATTGATCAGATCGTCGATGCCCTCTTCGTAGAAAGGGCTGACGTGGATGCGGTTCTTGATCTCGTCCATCGGGTTGCCGGGGAAGGCTTCGGGTGCCTTCTTCCAGACCTCGGCCATGTTGTCCAGCAGCGGGAACATCCACTTCGAGCCGGCCTCGATGACGGCGACCTTCAATGTCGGGAACCGGAACAGCGCACCGTGGATCACCCATGAGCCCACGGCGTCCTGGATCGGGCGCCACTCGTTGAGAATGTTCATCGCGTTGGTCTGGAACGGCAGCATCTCCTGCGCGGCACCATCCCACTCAGAGGTGTACCGGGAGTAGCCGCTGTCGCTGGAGTGCATCGCGACAAGCACGTCGTGTTCGACGCACTTCTGCCAGAACGGGTCGAACTCGGGCAGCGCGAACGACCGCGGCCCGCGGTAGCCGGGCACCGGGGCGGGACGGATCAGGACGACCCTGGCACCGCGTTTGACCACCCACTCCAGCTCCTCGATGGCTTTCTCGACGATGGGCAGCGTGATCACCGGAGTGGTGAAGATCCGGTTTTGGTAGTTGAACCCCCACACCTCGTCGAGCCACTCGTTCAGCGCATGGATGATGACGTGGATCGCGACCGGGTCGTCGCGCAGCCGCTCTTCGACCAGGCTGGCGAGCGTTGGGAACATCAGCGAGCGGTCCAGGCCGAGCTGGTCCATCAGTTCCAGACGCGGACCCGGCTCGAAGAACGCCGGGATCGACCGCATCGGCTCGCCGAACAGCTCGCGCTTGCTCTTGCCGTCGGGATTGCCGAACTTGAAGTACTCCTCCCACGCGCCCGGTTTGGCGACCACGCTGAAGGTGGGGTTCGGGATGTAGTTGCTGATCTGACCGCGCAACGCGATCTTGGTACGGCCGTTGACCTGCACGTACTGGACGACGTCCTTGTACTCCTTGGGCAGGAACTTGGTCAGCGCGTCTTCGGGCTCATACAGGTGGTTGTCCGCGTCGAAGAGCGGAAACGGTATGTCGACGTGGTGCGAAAGCTGTCCCATGGAACTCTCCTTTTCCTTTAGAGAGAATCGTATTCTCCCTTTCGTCTGGTAGCAATCCGCCTGGGGGCGTCACGTGGCGGCGCGCTGGGTGGCGATCCCTTGCCGGACGAGCGACTTCTGGACTTTTCCGCTCGCGGTCCGCGGATAGTCGTCGACCCGGTGCAGCTCCTCGGGCCATTTCTGGCGGGCGACGCCCCTGGCCGCGAAGTGGTCACGGACCTCGTCCGGCGTCGGCATCGTGTGGCCGGTGTGAATGCGCAACACGGCAGCGACGCGCTCGCCCAGCCGGACGTCGGGCGCGGACACGACCACAGCTTCCGCCACACCCGGCATCGACAGCAGCACCTCTTCGACCTCAAGCGCGCTGATGTTCTCCCCGGCCCGGATGATCATGTCGGCCTTGCGATCGGTGATGGTCAGGTAGCCGTCGGCGTCGAGCAGGCCGACGTCGCCGGTCCGGTACCAGCCGTCGTCATCGAATGCCCGCGCGGTCAACAGCTCGTCCGTGTAGCACAGGCACAGATCGGGACCGCGGCTGAAGATCTCGCCGTCCTCGCCGAGGCGGATCTCCACTCCCGCCCGTGGGGATCCGTCCGTCAACAACCGCTTGTCCTCGGGCCCGTTGTACGGGGTCCCGGTGATCGACGGATGTTCCGTGCTGCCGTACGACCGGAAAACGTTGATTCCCAAGTCGGTGAGCCTGCGGGTCACGGAGGCAGGAACCGTCGACCCGCCGAGACCGGCAGTCCTCATGTGCCGCAGGTGCTCGGCGGTGAAATCGGGGTGATCGAGCAGGCTGGTGAAGAAGTAGGGCGGGCCGCCCCCGACGGCGACGTCCTCGCGTTTCATCAGGGCCAGCACCTCGGCCGGATCCCACTGATCGATGAGGTCGATCGTCGAACCGTCCAATACCGGGATCAAGAACGCTCCCAGCATTCCGATGAAGTGACCGACCGGCGCCGCCGTGAGGTTGCGGCCGCGGTCCGGGGTGTAGTTCGCGTGCAGCTGCCTGGTTTCGCAGCCGATCGTCTGATGGCTGTGGATGACACCCTTGGGATCGCTGGTGGTTCCCGACGTGAACGCGATGAGTGCCGGACCGCGCGGGTCGGTCGGCAACGTGCCTGCCATCGGTTCGTCGGCAAGCAGCTCTTCGAAGCCCTGCTCCTCGGAGCCGACCAGACCCAGGATCGGCACGTCGGCGCAGAGGTCGGGGTGGAACTGCATGCGGCCGAACCGCTCGGTGGTGATGAAGGCGCGCGGCCGCGCCGCGGTGATGATGTGGCCGACCTCCTTGCGGCCGTAGAAGTGCACGATCGGCACAGTGACCGCGCCGAGGATCGCCGACGCCCAGAACGTCGCGGCGGCTTCCATCCAGTTCGGCAACTGGAAAGCGACCACGTCGCCGGGGCCGACGCCGCGGGACCGCAAACCGGCCGCGAGCCGGCGCGCCAGCTGCTCGACGTCGCGGTATGTCCCTGACCACGGCCGCACGGCCGAATGCACGTTGAACGCGGTGTCGGGATGGGCGGCGAGCCCGCGGGCCAGGAGGTCCCCGAGGGTGTCCCGGGTCCACCAGCCTTCCGCCTCGTAACGCTGGGCCAACTCGTCGGATATCGAGCGGACGGGAAGGCTTCGACCGGCGAAAATCATGTCGTTGGTGATGTTATTCTCCCGCTGAGAGAATGCCAATATCGCATTGGAGAACGTTCGGATGGTGGACCTGGAGCTCGACGACGGGCTTGCGGTGCTCACCATCGATCGCCCGCACGCGCGCAACGCCATCTCCCTGGACACGATGGCCGAGCTGGAGAAGGCGCTCGACGACCTCGATTCGCGTGCCGACACCCGCGCGCTCGTCATCACAGGAGCAGGTGACCGGGCGTTCGTCTCGGGCGGCGACCTCAAGGAACTCAGCGCCATCCGCACCGTCGAGGAAGCGTCGGCGATGGCGTGGCGGATGCGCACGATCTGTGACCGGCTGGCGGAGTTTCCGGCACCGGTGATCGCGGCGCTTAACGGCCACGCGTTCGGAGGCGGGGCCGAAGTGGCGGTGGCCGCCGACATCCGGATCGCCGTCGACGACGCCAAGATCGCGTTCAATCAGGTCGCATTGGCGATCATGCCCGCCTGGGGTGGGGCCGAGCGGCTCGCCACTCTGGTCGGGCGGGGCACGGCGCTGCTGCTCGCGGGATCCGGAACACCCGTCGACGCCACGGAGGCGCTGCGGATAGGTCTGGTCGACCGGGTGGTGCCCCGAGAGTCGTTCGGCGCCAGCTGGCGGTCGCTGGCGAGATCGCTGGCGAATCGTCCTGCCGCCGAGATAAAGCGCGTAATCGCCGGGGCGACGGCCGAGGAGGCGGTAGCGTCCTTTACACGGCTTTGGGTTGCCGACGAGCACTGGGAGGCGGCGGACAAGGTGATGAGGCCGAAGGCATGACGACCACGCGATCCGCTCTGGTGTGCACTGCGCTGTTGGTGGCGGGGTCGTGGCTCACGGCGGCCCCGGCACAGGCCGACGAAGGCCTGCCACTGCATCACGTGAAGTACACGATGACCGCGCGGAAGCCGATCTACGCGCAGATCTACTACCTCGATCACGAGCCGGCGATATGGGCCGACTACGGCCACAACCCGTACGAATTCACGCCGAACATCGCCGCCGACCTCGGCCCGAACCAGCCGCCGTGGACGTTCGAGCTCGATCTGGCCAAACCCCAGGAATGGGCCATGGTCATCGCCAACACCGGCGGCGAGCCGGGAACGCCGATGTTCCACTGCGAGATCTCCGTCGACGGCGCCACGGTGGTCTCCAAGGACGGCGGGCCCACCGACAAAGGGGTGCTCTGCAGCATCCGTGGTTGGTGAGTCAGTCGTCTGCTGGTAGCGGATCGCCCTCGAGCCGCCGCAGGTAGCGCTCGACCACCTCGACGGTCTCGGCGTGACCCAGCGACATGCCGAGTCCCTGCTCCATCACCAACACCGTGGACAAACTGGTGAAAAGCACCGACCAGACGATCGGTGGCATGGTGTCGGGATCCGTGTCGTAGTGCGCGAGCGCAGCTGCCAGCGTCCGCCACTGCTCCTCGCGAAACCGCTCGGCCCAGTGCGCGATTTCGGCGCGCAACGACTTCCTGTGGTTCGCCAGCGCGGCGAACTCCATGCTGAACCTGGCCGCGGCGGGATCGGTGCCCAACCGCCACAGCGTCCACAGCGGCTGAGGCGACTCCAGCGCCGTCGCCTGCGCCTTGAGGCCCTCTTCGGCGCGGCGCCGAAACACTTCCAGGAACAGGTCCTCCATCGTCCGGAAGTAGTAGTGGACGAGCTGCGGTTTGAGACCTGCCCTCTCCGCGAGACGGCGGGAAGTGACTGCGGCATAGCCTTGTTCGAGCATCAGACGTTCGGCCGCATCGAGCAGCACCATGCGGTTCTTTGCGTCGGGCGCCCCCATCCTGCGGCTGGATACATTTTCCGTCGTCTTTTTCGTCGTCTTTCCCGTTGCTTGGCTCGCCCTGGTCACCCCGCCCCACCTCCCGTTCTTGACCTCATCCTGCCGTCATGCTAAGCAGGTGCACAGCATACGTCGCTCACCCGGTGACATGAGGGCCTTCAGGAGGCAACCCCGATATGAGCAACTTCGACTCGATCGACTATTTCACCGATCAGTCGCTGATTCCGGACCCCCATCCCTACTTCGATCACATTCGCGAACAGCACCCTGCGTGCTGCCCGATCAACAACGGCGTGCTCGCGGTCACCGGATGGGAGTCCGCCAACACGGTGTACAAGGACGTCGAGTCCTATTCATCCTGCGTGGCCGTCGCGGGGCCGTTCACCCCGATCCCCTTCGTGCCCGAGGGCGACGACATCTGCGCACAGCTCGTGGAGCACCGGACCGAGATCCCGATGTACGAGCACATGGTCACGATGGATCCGCCCAATCACACCGCCGCCCGCTCGCTGCTGTCCCGGCTCCTGACGCCCAAGCGGCTGAAGGAGAACGAGGACTTCATGTGGCGGCTTGCCGACCGCTACCTCGACGAGTTCGTCGCCGACGGCCGGTGCGAGTTTCTGACCGCCTACGCCCGGCCGTTCTCACTGATTGTCGTCGCCGACCTTCTCGGCGTCCCCGAGGAGGACCACGAAGAGTTCCGTGAGGCGTTCGGGGCGCAGCGGCCCGGCTCCAACATCGGCGGATTGGATCACGAGCCGATCGCCGCCAACCCCCTCGAGTGGGCCGACGAAAAGTTCAGCCACTACATCGAGGACCGCAGGAAGAACCCGCGCGATGACGTCCTCACCGGTCTGGCAACCGCGCTGTATCCGGACGGATCCACTCCCCCGGTGACCGACGTCGTGCGCACGGCGACGTTCTTGTTCGGCGCCGGGCAGGAGACCACCGCCAAGCTGCTGAGCGCGGCGATACGGGTGCTCGGCGACAGGCCGGACATCCAGCAGCAGCTCCGTGGTGACCGCAGTGCCATCCCGATCTTCATCGAGGAATGCCTGCGGATGGACAGCCCGGTGAAGAGCATCTTCCGGATGGCGCGCAAGACCACCAAACTGGGCGACGTCGACGTGAAGGCCGGCACCACGGTGATGGTCAGTCCGGGTGCGGCCAACCGTGATCCGGCCCGGTTCGACGAACCGCACCAGTTCCGCCTGGACCGCAAGAACGTCCGCGAACACATCGCGTTCAGCCGCGGTATCCATTCCTGCCCGGGCGCACCACTGGCGCGGGTCGAAGGCCGCGTCTCGATCGAGCGCATCCTCGACAGGCTCGCGGACATCGCAATCGACCCTGACAAGCACGGCCCCGAAGGACAGCGCAACTACACCTACGAGCCGACGTTCATCCTGCGCGGGCTCACCGACATCCACATCACCTTCACGCCCGCCGGCTAGCGGCGAGACGCGGGAAACGCCTGCGTCAGACGTCGCCGCGAAGCCACAGCGCCTGACCGGCCGCCGCGACGCACGTCAGGAATCGGCCGTCGGGTGCCTGCGCCACATAGCCCTCGTCGGAGCTGCAGGAGGAGTTCTCGTCCTTGATCCCGCGCATCACCGGCGAACGGAACCAGCGTGGGTCATAACGTCGGGGAGAACCACAGAACACCAGCCGTCCCCATTCGGTCACACCGAACGCGTAGAACGTCGGGTTGTCGCACGGTGACCCGAGAACGACGCCCGGCCTGATGCCCGGAGTGCAGGCAGGAACGTCGCAGACGGTCGGCCCGGCCGTCGCGGGAGGGGCCGAAACCAGCAGGCCGACGGCCATCAAGGCCGCCCCTGAAACTGCGGCGATCTTCACGGAGTTACTCTCGCATATGGGAGAAGGATGTTCTTCATTTCGGAGAAGTTGTCGTAGCCCCCAGTGCTAGTCTGGCTAGCCCTTGGCCAGCAGGGAGGTCCTCATGTCGCCGCGGAAGCGTCGATCTGCGGTGCTCGACGCCGACGCCTCGATAGAGGATTTCGAAGCCGCCGCCGCCGAAGCGCAGACGCGCGCCTATGCGGCGCGGGTACGTGCGGAGAACCTGCGCCGGCAGGTGGCCGAGGAGGACAAGAGTTCCCTCCTCGACACGGTCCGGGGTTGGCATCGCCCCGGCTGGCTGCGGTTGCCGTCAGCCAAGCTGCTGGTGCTGGTCGAGGCGATCGCACTGATCGTTGCCTGTCTCGGGGTCACCGGCGTCATGTTCTCGCACCACCGGCAGGTAGACCAAAAGCAGCAGCGAGCAGTGGAATTCGCTGCGGCGGCACGGCAGAGCGTCGTGACGATGATGACGGTCGACCCGGGCACGGTGGACAAGAGCATGAAGGACGTGATCGCCAACTCCACGGGCAAGTTCAAGTCCGCGCTGGAGGCAGGTGAGGCGGAGGAACTCGCCAAAGGCGTGCAGGACTCCAAAGTCAGCACCAAAGCCACCGTGCTGACGGCCGCGGTCGAGTCGATGACGGAGAACTCAGCGGTCGTCCTCGTAGCGGCGTCGACCGACGGTACCGGTCCCGACAACGCGAAGCTGCCGGGGGCATCCTGGCGCATCAGCGTCACCCTTGAACGCGAAGGCGGGCAGCTCAAGACGTCCGAATTCGAGTTCGTCCGATGACCGTCGACGCTCCGCAGGTCTCGCGGGCGACCGAGCCCGCAGGCCGCCCCGACTGGGTCCGCGGCACGGTCGACAGGTGGCGCCTCATCCTCGTTGTCGTCTTGACGGTCGCCGCGGTGGGCCTGGCCACGGCGGCTTACTACTTCCAGTACCGGCCAGACCAGCAGGTCGACGCTGCCGCGTCGACTAGCGCGATGAAAGCGGCCGAGGACGGTACCGTCGCGGTCCTGTCGTACTCGCCCGAGCACCTCACCGCTGACATCGCCAAGGCCAAGACCTTCCTGACCGGCGAATTCCTGGACTATTACACACATTTCACGGACCAGATCTTCGCCGCAGCCGCGCAACAGCAGGAGGTCACCACAACTGCGAACGTGGTGCGGTCCGCCGTTGCCGAGCTACACCCCGACTCGGCCGTCGTGCTGCTGTTCGTCGACAAGGATTCGACCAGCAAGGACAAGCCCGCTCCGCAGCAGCGGCCGACCTCGGTGCGGGCAACGATGAAGAAGGTCAACGGGGCATGGCTGATCGAGAAGTTCGAACCTTTGTGAGACCTCGGCGGTGTTATTCTCCGAGTCTGAGAATGCCGTTATCACTACCCAGTGCAGGGGTGCCGAGGTGCGATCAACGCGGGCAATGAGAATACCGGCGGGCGCGGCGTTGATGGCTCTGGCTCTCATCAGCGGAACGGGTGTGACTCCGGCGCACGCGGACATCAACAACCCCGCTCTCAACGGCAAGTTCGCTGTTACGAACAACGGCGAGTGGGCCAGGACCAACGACAGCTATCACAACGAGGCGGTCGTTCGCGACACGTGGACCATCACGTCCTCCTGCGTCAACCCCGTTACCTGCAGCGGCACCATTTCGAGCGGACAGGGATGGACAACCAACCTCCTGCGCATTCCCGGGATGTGGAAAGTCATTCGCTACCTGCCGGATTGGGAGAACTGCGGTGATGGGACCTCTGCCACCGGCCGGCAGGTGTACACGTTCTATCCGATCGGCCAGAATCCGGATCTTCCCATCGACCCCGACTCGAACACCTACTCCGGAGAGAGCGTGACAACCGGGCCCAGCGGGGGTTGCGGTTTCAACTCGCAATTGGAGATCGCCGTGCCGTTCAAGATGGTCAAGATCGGCTGAGCGCCCCCTACTTGGGAAGCATGTCCTGCCAGGTCTTCGGCGCCGACGACAGGTCCGACTGCTGATACAGCTGCCCGTCTGCGGTGATGAAACGGCCGGTGCGCGGATCGTACTGCGCCGTCGATACCGCCGGTGCCGAAATCCCTGACGCACTGGGTGCCGCCTGCGGGGCAGCGTCGGGCGGCACAACGTCAGGCGAAGGATCGCCCGCCGGTCCTGGTGCTGGTCCCGATGCCGGCGCCGGAATCGGCGCCAGGTGCGGGGTTCCGTCCGGTGGTGCTGGTGTAATCGCTTGTGGCGCAGGGATGTTCGCGGCCTGGGGCGCCAGCGGCTGGGCGCTCGGCGACCCGGGCGGGCCTGCTATCGGCGCCGGGGCGATGCCCGCGCCTGGCATCGGCGTTCCCTCGATCGGAGCAAAGATGTTCTCCTGGAACGTGCTTCGATCATCGATCGGCTGGTTCTGCGCAACCAGGTTGGGATCGAACGGGTACGGGCCGAGCGTGTGTTGCCGCATCGCCAGCGGGCGATAGGGTTCGTCGCTCTCACAGATTTCGACTGTCGGCGCACGCTTACCCGGCTTGTTCATGCAGGGGTTGTTGCGGGCGCCACGCACCAGGATCGGCGAATCCTGCGGCAGTTTGCAATAGATGTTGTCGGGCGTATCGATACTGCTGGTATCCGCCGGGCTTCGCCACTGAGACGGCGGGAGGAAGCCGACCGTGCACGGCACCGGATCGTTGACAGTGATCGAAAAGTCGCCCATCGCGAAGCCTGTGGCGTTACGGCTCGGAGCCACGGCCTGAATACCCGCGACGGACGGCGGGAGCAAGACGAGCAGCTGCTCGAGCGCCGGGTGGTATGTCACGAAAATCTGACTGAGGGAGGTCAGGTTCGCGAGCAACACCGGCAGCGTCGGCTTGATCTGCTCCAGTAAGCCGGACGTCTCCTCGAATGCTCCGGGCGCCTTCGCCAACACCGTCCGGAACTTCGGGTCGTCCTTATTCAACTGATCGGTGAACCCTGCGAGGCTGCGCCCCCAGACCCGGATCGAGTCGGTGGTCTGGGCCTGCGCGTCCAGGAGGGGGCCGCTGTCGCGGTACAGCGCGGCGTTCTGATCGCCGACCCGGTCGAGGTCGCCGACCAGCTTCGACGAGGTATCGGCCAGCGACTCGAGGTCGTAGCCGGCCCCGTTGAATGCCTTGAAGGATTCGTCGAGCAGCGCGCTGAGCTTGTCCTTAGGGATGCTGCCGATGAGCGCGCTGACCTGGTCGAGCATCGGGCCGACGTCCTGCGGGATCGACGTCCTGCTCTGGGCGATCGTCGAGCCGTTCTCCAGGAATGGACCCGAGTCGGTGTTCGGCAACAACTCCACGTACTGCTCGCCCACCGCCGAGACGCTGCGCACGCTTGCCTTCAGGTCCTTCGGGACTTTCGGCGAGGTGTTCAAGGACAGTTCCGCTCTCGCGCCGTCGCGCGTCAGCTGCACCGACGTCACCCTGCCGATCTCGACGCCGCGGTACGTGACATTGCCGAACCGGTACAGACCGCCGGCCGCGGGCAACTCGAGGGTCACCTTCATCTTCCCGACGCCCAACAGGGTGGGCACCTGCATGTAGAAGAAGGCCATCGCCAGCACGCCGATGACCGACGCGATCGCGAAAATCGTCAACTGAATTCGGACAAAGCGCGTTAGCATCAGCCCCCCACATCCATTTGCGATGGCGGCCAAGGCGTTTCGGGTCCCGACGGCGGTGCCGGAGGCGCATCGGGTGCGGCCTGCTGGGCAAGCGGCGCAGCCAGCGAACCGGGCGGCGCGTCGGGCCGGGTTGATGCCGTCAGACCGGCGTTGGGCGGAGCCGCACCGCCGACGGGGTCGAAGTTGTTCCTGATGTAGTACGGCTCGCCTGGCGCCGCAGGCAATGGCATCCCGGGCTGACCGAAACGGGTGCCCAGCAACAGGGTTCGCTTGAGCCGTTCCCTCGTGATGTCGAGGACGGCGAACAGGTTCGCGTAGTCGCCGCGCACGCCACGGTCGATGAGGTTCGTGCTGTAGGGGTAGAGAGTGGTGTAGGCAAGCGTCGGCGCCAGATCCGGTCCCAGCCGGTTCAACGCGTCCAGCGTGGGCTGCAGATTCTTCAGGTCTCTCACCAGATCGTCCTGGGTATCGTTGGCGAGTCTGGTCGCGGTGTCACTGAACGTGCCGAGTTTCGTCAGCGCGGTGGTGAGATTCGGGCGTTCCTTGATGAGAACGTCCAGCGCGGGCGGGATCTCGTTGAGTGCATCGGTGATGACTTCCCGCTGTTCAGCGAACGAGCCGGCAAGCCGGTTCAACGCCTGAATGGTCGCGATGATGTCGTCGTGCTGCTTGTCCAGTACACCGACAAAGGTGTCCAGGCGGGTCAGCAGATCCCGGATCTGCTGCTCACGTCCGTGCACGGCGCCGTTGAAATTGTGGATGATGTCCCCGAGCTGCGACAGGCCACCCGCGTTGAGCACCAGAGACAACGACGACAGGGTCTGCTCCGTGGACGGATACGTCGACGATTTGCTCATTGGAATGGTGGTGCCCGGCCGCAGGCTCCCCCTCGCGGCTTCACCCAGGGGCGGGTTCAAAGCCAGGTGCATGGATCCCAGCAGGCTCGTCTGGCCCACGCTGGCCACCGCGTTCTCGGGCACGACCGCCTCGGGCTTGACGGACACCTCGACGTCGGCGTGCCACTTGTCCACGGTCATCTTGCCTACGCTGCCCACGACCACGTCGTTGATCAGCACGGGCGAATTCGACTCCAGCGTACCGACATTCGCAACCTGGACGTGGTAGATCTTGGCGTCGCTGCCGCGCCCTTGCGCGCCCGGCAGCGGCAGCGAGTTCAAGCCCTGGAATGAGCAGCCGGCGACCGTCATCGCGGCGCACGCGGCGACGACGACCAACCGAAGCACTGCGCGTTGCCGCGTCATGACCCCGGCGCTTCCGCGGGCAGCAACAGATCAGGCAGGCTCTGGCCCGGAGGCGGCGGCGGCGGCGCTTCGGCGGTCGTCGGGGCCGGGTTCGCGACACCGGGGATACGCGCCGGCGGCGGCGGAGGCGGTGCTTGCGGCGGGTAGTCACCCGGCAGCCCGCCGTACGCCGAGACGGCAGGCGGCTGCTCGGGCGGCACGGGCCTCGGCCCGATACCGCCTGGCGCCAAGCGCTCTTCGGAATAGGTGACCCGGTCCGGCGAGTATGAGGGCATCAGGAACGGGTTCAGCGGAAGCGGAACGTTGTTGGCGTTGAGCAGGCGCAGCGCCGGGCCGAGGTACTGCTCGCACAGCTTCGCGGTCTCTGGTCCCGTGGCGTTCTCAACCGCGCCGAACATCCCGCAGTAGAACCACACCGGGTTCTGGACAAGGGGGTTCAGCACCGGAGCGCCCACCTGACTGCCAGTGTCCGGGTTGTAGATGTTGTAGAAGTTCGCGAACGACGTCGGCGCGATGTGCAGGATGTTCTCCAGGTCGAGCTTGTGGTCGACGATGTTCTGGGTAACGCTGGCCAGGCTCTGGATCTGCTCGCTGGTCTGGTCGCGGGTTCCGTGGATGAAGCGCTGCAACTCACCGACTGCGACGGACAGGTCAGACAGTGCGGCGTCGAGGTCGGAGCGATTGTCGTCCAGCACGCTGGTGAGCGTCGCGAGTCGGTTGTTGAACTGCACGAACTGCTGGTTGCTGTCGCGCAGTGCGCTCACGAAGGCCTGCAGGTTCGCGATGATGTCGCCGACGTTCCCCGAGCCGTTGGTCAGTGTGCGGCCCAGTCCGGAGAGCTCTGCCAGCGTCTGCCTCAGCTTGTCGCCGTTACCGTCGAATGCGTTGGCGGCGCTGTTGATGAAGTTGGCGACCGCCGGCGTCGAGACCTTGCTGTTGGGGCCCAATTCCGTTGACAGCCGGGTCAACTGCTCTTTGACTTCGTCCCACTCGACAGGCGTCGCGGTACGGCACACCCCTGGCGCCGGGTCGCACGGGATCACGGCGCCGTCCTTCATGGTGGCGGCGCCATTGTCGGTGTACGCGGGCGCAAGCTGAACGTAGCGCGCCGCGACGAGGTTCTGCGCGATGATCACCGCTTTCGCGTCGGCCGGAATCTCCACGTCGCGGTTGACATGAATCGTCATCTTGGCCCGCGTGCCGACGGGCTCGATCTTGTCGATGGTGCCGACCTTCACCCCGGCCACGCGCACCTCGTCGCCCTGATAGATCGCGGTGGCGGTGGTGAAGTACGCGACGATCGTCTTGGGCTTGAAGAACACCTGGCGCGCCACGAAGACCGCCGCGGCGGCAAGAAGCGCCACCAGGACGACCGCAGCGCCGATGAGAAGCCGCCTGCGGGTCATCACTGCGGAGTCCCCGGAGGCGCTCCCGGCCCGAACTGCTCGCCCGGTTGGGGAATTCCGTTGTACGGGAACGGTAGGGTCGCGCGCGGCCCGGCGTTGTCCGGCGGCCGGCCGGTGTTCACACCCCTGCGGAAGCCGAATGCGTAGTCGAAGAACGGCTGAAGCAGTTGTGCCGGTTGAAGATTGGGGATAAAGGCGTTGTAGTAGAAGCCGTTGGCCACCGCCTCGCCCTGAGTGATCTGGAACTTCTTGAGCCCGGGCAGGATCTTGCCGATGTTGTCGCGGTTCTTCTCCAGCATCGCGTTCACCCGGTTCAGCCGTTCCAGTGTCGGCGCCAGCTTCGCCTCGTTGTCGTGCACAAGACCGGTTATCTGCTGAGACACCGCGGACGTGTTCGCCAGCAGCCCGACGATGGCATTGCGCCGGTTGGCCAGCACGGCGACCAGGTCGTTCGCATCCAGTATCAGCGCGTTGATCTGCTGGCTGCGTTCCGACAGGATGCCCGTGACATCGGTGGCGGTCCGAAGGAGTTCCCGCAGGCCGGTGTTGCGCTGGTTGAGAGACCTTGAGAGCCGGGTGATTCCGTCGAACGCGGGGCCCAGCTGCGGCGCGATCTGATCGAGCGTTTCGGACAGGGTGTTCAGTGACTGGTTGAGATCGTCGAAGTTGGTTTCCTTCGAGTACGCACTGAGATCGCTCACCGCCTCGGTCAGCGAGTACGGCGAGGACGTCCGCGACGACGGGATCACATCCATCGTGTTCAGCCTGCCGGGGCCGGCGGATTCGAGCGTCAGCACGCGCTCGCCCAGCAGCGAACCCGTCCTGATGTGTGCGGTGGTGTCCGAGCCGAGGGCGATCTTGCTGGGGACGTTGAACGTCACCAGGGCCTGGCCCTTTTGCAGCGAGATGTCAGCCACCGTGCCGACTTTGACGCCCGAGACCGTAACAGGGTTGTCCTGTACGAGACCGCCGGCCTCTGTGAACAACGCCTGGTAGCGGATCGACGACGCGAGTGACCACAACTGCTGGGGCTGCAGGCCGACCACGATGACGAGGATTATCAGCACCACGCCGATGAAGCCGGCCCGAATGAGGTTGCCGCCACGGTACTTAATCATCTTTTTCCTCGCACCTCCCGCCCTTTTGCTTGATCCACGGGAAGAACACGGGGTTGCCCTGCATATCGGTGGCGCGGACCATGATTCCGCAGAGGTAGTAGTTGTACCAGGCCCCGTACGCGCCCAGACGCGTCAGCTTTCGGTAGTCCTCGGGCAGCCTGCCCAGCATGTAGTCGAGGTGACCCTTACCGTCGTCGAGCAGCGGCGCCAGCTTGTTGAGCTCGTCGATCGTCCCGGCCAGGGGCGGCCGCGCATTGGTCAGCAGATCCGCGATCGAGGCGGTCCCGTTGTCGAGCGCGACGATCGCGTTGCCGATCGGATCGCGGTCCGCCGCCAGCTCCTTGATCAGGTGCTGAAGTCGGTCCAGCGCGTCCCGGAACTTGTCGCCGTCCTTGGAGAGCGTGCCGACCACCGTGTTGAGGTTGTCGATGAGTTGCTGCACGACTTGGCTGTTGTCGGCCAACGAGTTCGAGAACGACGACGTTTTGGACAGCAGCGAGTCCAGCGTGCCGCCCTGGCCCTGGAAGATCTGCACGAGCGCCTGGCTCAGCTGGTTCACGTCCGTCGGATTCAGGCCCTGGATCACGGGTTTGAGCCCACCGAGCAGCAGATCGAGATCCAGTGCGCCTGCTGTTCGGTCCACCGGTATCTGAGCTCCGGCGGGAAGGATGCTGTTGGACCCCGGTCCGTCGGCGAGCTCGAGGTAGCGGTCACCGACGAGGTTGAGGTAACGGACCATCGCCCGGGT
>JAVHWG010000036.1:0-3873 GCA_032159965.1 Mycobacterium sp. | reverse complement strand
GCACCAGGGGGGGACGCACGATAGGCGACGTGCAACTCCCCGTTGCGCGCATACCGCGTCTCGGAGAACACGGCGGAAGTCTAAGCCGAGAACCGGGGCCGCATCTCGATGTCCAGCAGAATCACCGAACGCGCTTCTAGGCTCGCGGCCAGCGCCGCATTTCCGAACCCGACACCCACGTGGCGTGTGTGCCACTGGAAACCCGTTCGGGCAGAAGCAATTTGCACACCGGTCCATCACCGACGCGGGCCGCGTCGAAAATCAGGCAGTGCGATGCGTCGGCGTTCATGTCGGTGGTAATCGTCACGAGGTAGCCGTCGTCCTCGGCGGTGCTCCCCACTCGCGGCGCCATCGCGGTCTCGCTGCTGTACACCCCGTCGTCGAATGCGTACCGTTCCTCGGCCCCGGTGAGAACGTCGTGCTTGACAAGCCCGTCGAACAGGAACCACCCCGGTTTGCCGGTGGCGGCGTAGGTGTACCGGTAGGGCCCGCCGGCGAATCCGCTGTTGATCATCCCGAATTCGGTGATGCTGTCCGTCAATTGCTCCTCGCGGGTCTCACCCGTCACGAGGTTGAGCCGCCATCGGTGCAGCCGCGCCTGCATCCGGTCCAGCGCCAGGAACCGGAAAGCCCGCTGCCACTTGTCCCCCAGACCGTTGTCGGCCGGTTCGGGATCGCCTTGGAAGAACCCGTCGAGGACGATCTCGTCCCCGTCCTCATACGCGTTCACGAAGTGCAACACATAGGTGGGTTCGGCCTCGAACCATCGCACCTCATCGGAGCCGCCGCGGCGCGGAATGACAGCGAACCGCGACGGCATGTCCGCGAAGAACCGCGCAGCGTGGACGTCCTTCTTCAGCAGCTCGGGATCCCAGAACAGCGGAAAGTCATTGAGAATCGCGAAGTTACGCGTAAACGCCATATCGTGCGGAAGTCGCGGACCCGGCAGCGGGATATCGACGTAGTGGGCCAGCTCTCCGCTACCGTCGACGACGCCGTAGTGCATGTACGGTGCCTGCTTGCTGTAGTTGAAGAACAGCAGCTCGCCCGTGGCGTCGTCGACCTTCGGGTGGGCGGACACTCCCCACTCGGATGGGAATCGCCCGTTCCAGGTTTCCTTGCCGAGGGTCTCCGCAGAAGACGGGTCGACGCGATAGAGGTCGCCGCACTGGTAGAAGCTCGTCAGTGCGACACCGCGATGCACGATCAAGTCGGTGCTCGACGCGTCCTTCATCTTCCGGCGCGCGCCCCACCCTTCCCGCTCGGCGAGCTTCGGCGGCTCGGCAAGCCCGGCCCACAGCGACCTGCCCTCCTCGTTCTCGGCGAGAAAGCCCTCGGTGCGGATGAAACGGTTGCGGTAGAAGGCCGTTCCGTCGCGGAAGCCGACGACGTGGATCATCCCGTCGCCGTCGAACGGGTGATAGAACTTCAGCGACGCGTGAAGCGGATTCTCGGTGTTGCGCAGATAAATTCCGTCGAGGTCAACGGGAATCTCGCCCTCGAGCACCTGCAGTCCGTCGGCCCACCACTCCTCTGTCTGCGGCCGCCATGGCCCCGTCCGGTAGGGATGGTCGTCGTCCTCGGGCAGTGTCGACAGGAACTTGCCGACAACCTCTGTGTTCATCCTGTGACTCCGTCCGCGCCCACTACAAAACTGACCGCCGTCGCGGTGCTGCCACCGATGTTGAGCGTGCCGAACGTTCGGGCACCTTCGACCTGATAATCGCCCGCGGTATCACTGACCTGCCGTGCCGCGTCGACGAGCATCCTGACGCCCGACGCACCGACGGGGTGCCCACCCCCGATCAGGCCGCCGCTGGGGTTGATCGGCATTCGCCCACCGTTGGCGATGTCGCCGCTCTCGATCGCCTGCCACGACTGTCCGGGCGGGGTCAATCCGATGTGGTCGATCGCCAAATACTCGCTCGGCGTGAAGCAGTCGTGCACCTCGAACCCGTCGACGTCGTCCAGCGTCACCTTCGCGCGACCGAATGCGTCCTGTACCACAGTCCTCAAATGCGGTAGCACATAGGGGTTTTCCGCCTCCCGTTCGAGTTTCTGCCGCAGTCCGAGGCCGACGGTGCGGTGGCCCCATCCGAGGATGCGCGCCACCGGCCGCGCATCGGGATGCGCACGCAGATAGTCGTCGGTCACCAGCACCACGCCCGCGCCGCCGTCGGTGACCTGACTACAGTCGAAACGCCGCAGCCGGCCCTCGATCACCGGATTGCTTTCCGTCGCAGCACGTTCGGGTACCTGCCAATCGCGCGTCTGCGCATTCGGGTTCTTACGAGCGTTGGCGAAGTTGAGCTCCGCGATCGCGCGCAGGTAGGCCTCGTCCAGACCGTAGCGGTGGTCGTACTCGTCGGCGATCTCGCTGAACATGAACGGCCACATGTACTTTGCGTCGCCGCCTTCGTGACCGATCCAGGCTGCTGCGCCGAGATAGTTGGTCGCGGTGTCGCCCGGAACGGTCTTCTCCAGTTCCACGCCGATCACCAGCGCGCTCGAGTAGGCGCCGGAGCGCAGATCGGCGATCGCGGCGATCGCGGCGACGCTGCCCGACGCGCACGCCGCCTCGTGCCTGCTGGCCGGGATTCCCCACAGGTCGTCGCACACCGTCGCGGGCATCGCGCCCAGGTGGCCCTGGCCGGTGAACAGCTCACCGAACGCGTTGGCCACGTGCACGACCCCGATCTCGTCGGCGCGAACGCGTGCCACCTCCAGGGTGTGCCGCACGACGTCTCCGGTGAGGTCGGCGAAGTCCAGGCCCTCCCGACTGAAATTCCGCGCGAAGTCGGTCTGGTAGCCCCCCAGAATCCACACGTTGCTCGCGCTATCCGTCGTCGATGAGCCGCTTGCGCGAAGAGCATCGGTCATGGCCGCAGGCTACTCCTACGGCGTAGTCCGACCGCCAGGAACAGCGCCCACGACACGACCACCGCCGTGAACACCACGACCTCGGCGATCCCCTTGTCGGCGGCGGGATACAGCACGCCGGTGAAGTAGTGGTCGATGAACCCGGTGGACGTCAACGGCGACATGCCCGCACGCGGCCGGGCCCACAACTCGATCTCGGTCAGCGGACAGAGAAGGTGCAGACTGAGGCTGCCGACGCCCCACGCCACGGCCGCCAGATGGAGCCAGATCGTCCGGGGCCGGCGCAAAGCGAGAAACCCGCCCACGATCAGGTACACCATGAACGCGAAATGGACCGCCACCACGGCGGCAACAATGATGATGTAGCTGATCGTGTAGATGTAGTGCATCCCATGACTCGCAAGTAGGTGTGTTGTCTGCTTCCACTGTGGCACGCGCGGCGGTGAGACGTCTCGCGCCGATCCTGTGTGCGCTCGGCGTGGTGACTGCGTGCGTAGCGCCTGCGTCGACCCCTGAGGCCGGATCAGCCGACCAGGCCAAAGCCGACGCAGTCCGAAGGATCGTCCGGGACACGATGGCGCGGCGGCACCTCAAAGCTGTGATCGTCCGCGTCACCGTGGACGGCAAGGAAGTGCTGACTCAGGCGTTCGGCGAGTCGATGACCGGCGTGCCCGCCACTCCTGCGATGCATTTCCGCAACGGGGCGGTTGCCATCTCCTATGTCGCCGCCCTCCTGCTGAAGTTGCATGACCAGAACAAGATTCGCCTCGAGGACAAGCTGTCGAAGTGGCTGCCGGACTTCCCTCACGCCGACGAGGTCACATTGAAGCAGCTGGCACAGATGACTTCCGGGTATCCCGACTACGTACTGGGTAACGACGCATTCGATACGGCCTTGTACGCCAACCCATTTCGCCAGTGGACCACCGACGATCTACTGGCGCAGATTCGCTCGCGCCCACTACTGTATCCGCCCGGGACCAACTGGAACTA
>JAVHWG010000033.1:0-3453 GCA_032159965.1 Mycobacterium sp. | reverse complement strand
AGCCAACACGGGCACAAGCACCTTCGCGATCACCAACAGCGGCACCAAGGTCACCGAGTTCTACGTGTACGGCGAGGGCGACCGGGTGATGGGCGAGGTGGAGAACATCGCGCCCAATCTGACCCGCAAGCTCATCGTGAACCTGAGCGATCCCGGCAAATACCAGATCGCATGCAAGCCCGGCATGGTCGGCGACGGAATCCGCAAGGATTTCAACGTCGCAGGCGAGAAGATCAGTATCAGCACCGAGGGTCAGTTCGCGGCCGCTTCCGACAACTACAGGCAGTACCTGATTGCACAGACCGATGCACTGGTCGGTGCGACGCAGGAGTTCGCGGACGCCGTCAAGCGAGGTGACGTGAACGCGGCGAAGACCCAGTTCCCCATCGCCCGTACCTTTTACGAGCGGGTCGAGCCGGTGGCCGAGTCGTTCCCCAACGATCTCGACCCGCGCATCGATTTGCGGGAGGCGGACCTGGAGGCCGGTCAGAAATGGACCGGCTTCCACCGACTGGAGAAGGAACTGTGGGTGACGGGCCTGCAGCCGGACTCGAACGCGGTCGCCGACCAACTCGTGGCCGATGTGAAGGAACTGAACACCGGCGTCAAAGCGCCTGAGTTCAAAATCGATTCCACGCAGATCGCGGGCGGCGCGCAAGGTCTGCTCGATGAGGTGGCCTCCAGCAAGATCACCGGCGAAGAAGACACCTTCAGCCACACCGACCTGTGGGACTTCCACGCCAACGTCGAGGGATCGCAAGAGGCGGTGGCATCTGTGCGGCCGATCCTCGACGCCCGTGACTCGGCACTGGGTAAGCGCGTCGACCAGCGGTTCACCGAGGTGTTCAGCCTGCTGAACACCTTCCGGAAGGGCGACGGATTCGTCCTGTACAACACGGTGACCGAGCCGCAGCGCCAAGAGCTTTCACGAGTCGTCGATGCGTTGTCCAAGGAAGTCAGCCAGGTTCAAGGTGCCGTCGCCCCAAAGTAATGACCCGGTAGAGGAGACCGCCCCCACACCAACGCCAGTCCGTGGGGGCATCTCCCGTCGGCGGCTGTTCGGCGCCGCCGGTGTGACAGCGGCGGTGGTGAGCGCCGCCGGAGCGGGCGCGCTCGCCGACCGCGCGTCAGCGGCGGACAACGAGGCCAGCGACGTCCACAAGCCGGTCCCGTTCCGGGGCCGGCGCCAGGCGGGGATCATCACGGCGGCGCAGGATCGCATGCACTTCTGCACCTTCGACGTGACCACAGACAAGCGCGCCGACGTCATCGCGATGCTGCAGCAGTGGACCGCCATGGCCGAACGGATGACGCGCGGCGACCAGACGGAGGCTGGTGGCGCGGTCGACGGAAACCCTTATGCGCCACCGGCTGACACGGGAGAAGCGCTGGGACTTCCTGCCTCGCAACTGACACTGACCATCGGGTTCGGCCCGTCGTTCTTCATCAAGGACGGCAAGGACCGGTTCGGCATCGCCGACCAGAAGCCGGCGCCGCTGGCCAATCTGCCGAAATTCCCGAACGAGACCATGGACCCGGCGAGATGCGGCGGCGACATCGTGGTGCAGGCGTGCGCGAACGACCCCCAGGTGGCCGTGCACGCGATCCGCAACCTTGCCCGGGTCGCATTCGGCACCGCCGCGGTCCGGTACTCGCAGTTGGGGTTCGGTCGTACCTCGTCGACAACGCGCGCCCAGGCCACCCCGCGAAACCTGTTCGGATTCAAAGACGGAACAAACAATCTGAAATCGGACCAGACCGAGCTACTCGACAGCGATGTCTGGGTGGCCGACGGCGACGGACCTCGGTGGCACACCGGCGGCACATATCTGGTGTCGCGTCGGATCCGGATGCGCATCGAGAATTGGGACCGCACAGCGCTGCTCGAACAGGAACGGGTGATCGGCCGGCAAAAAGGCACCGGCGCCCCCAACGGCCTGACGGAGGAGTTTCAGGAGCTCGACCTCGATCTCAAGGACGACAAGAACACTCCACTGATCGACGTCGACTCGCACGTCCGCCTGGCGTCACACCAGCACCTGAACGGCATCCGGATCCTGCGGCGCGGCTACAACTTCACCGACGGGACCGACGGCTTCGGCCATCTCGACGCGGGCTTGTTCTTCATCGCGTTCGTGCGCAACCCCGCCACCCAGTTCATCCCCATGCAGGCTGAATTGTCGCGCAAGGACGCGCTCAACGAGTACATCACCCACACCGGGTCGGCGGTGTTCGCCTGTCCCCCTGGGCTACCGGAGAACGACAAGTCCGCCTATTGGGGTTCGACGCTGTTCGGCTGACCGTTCGATGCAGGGTCGACGTCGCTGAGCACAGCATCGTCGGCGGCGGGCTCCTCGGCGGCCACCTGCTCCGGTGAGGTTTCGGGGACTTCGACCGGAGAGGGTTCGGGAACCTCGGCCGGGCCGGGTTCGGGAACATGTTCGGGCGTCGGCTCGGGCACTGCGTCAGGCGGCGGAGGTGGCGAGGGCTGTGCCGCCAGCGGCCACGCAGCGCGCCACTCCTGCTCAGTGATCGAGTCCAGGACCGCCATGTCCAGCTCCTCGGGGACCTCGCTGCCGCGACGTATGGCCGCGATGGCTCTCTCAGCTAGTCGCACCATGTCAATGAACTCCAATACCTCAGTGCGCAAATTACTTTCGGCATCAACGCCGGCGGTCACACTGACCGTCGTCATCGACGCCGGAACCAGGTCGGCGGGCAGCCCCGCATCGGCGACCCGGCCGAGGACCTTCTGCGCCAACGCCAGCGCCGGCTGGCCAGTGGGCACGCCGTCGAGGCACGATCCGCGGGATGCCTTCTCCTGAGCCTTGCGTTCGTCCCACTCGGCAATCTGCTGCTCAAGCGAAATTTGTTTACCCGCAAGCACTCCGGGCACCCGGTTGCCAAGCTTTCGCAGTAGGGCGTCGGCCACGTCGTCGATGGTGAACGGGTGCTGCGGCGCATCCTCGGCGATCCGGGCGTGGAACAACACCTGCAGCAGTACGTCCCCGAGCTCCTCACGCAGATCGTCGGCGTTGCCGCCGCGAACCGCGTCGAACAGCTCGTAGGTTTCCTCGAGAAGATAGCGGCGCAACGAGTCATGCGTCTGCTCGCTCTCCCACGGGCCGTCCGAACGGAGCCTGTCCATCAGCGCGACCGCGTCGATCAACCGCTCTCCCCGCTGGGCCGATGGAGCGCCGATCACGTTCTCGCCCGCTGCCACCCTGGCCACGACGGCCGGATGGCCGGGGTCAGACGACAACAGGACTGGCACGTCGGCACCGTCGAACACCGGCCGTGCCGAAGGCAGCGACCACGGCACCGTCGGCGGTATCTCCTCGGTGTATGCGAGTTCACCGGTGAGCAATTCGATCGCCTCGACTGGCACCAGGGACGGCCGGCGCGGGTCGACCAGGATAACGGTCATCGCGCCACCCCCTCATGCGA
Organism: Mycobacterium sp.; assembly: GCA_032159965.1. Classification (GTDB taxonomy): domain Bacteria; phylum Actinomycetota; class Actinomycetes; order Mycobacteriales; family Mycobacteriaceae; genus Mycobacterium. The sequence continues at coordinate 6 of JAVHWG010000033.1, read as the reverse complement.
GTCTGC
>JAVHWG010000027.1:0-4977 GCA_032159965.1 Mycobacterium sp. | reverse complement strand
CGAGGGCGCGATCGATTGGGTTGCGGTCGTCGACGCGACGTTGCGGGTGCTGCCCGACGATCCGGTCGCCGGTCGCTGGGCCGTGCGATTGCCCAGCGAGGCCGCGCTGACCACGTGGACGGCACATCGCTGCCACCGGTCCCTTCAACCGTTGTTTGAGCATCTGCACCTGGTCAGTGGCGGTGCGATCACCGTCCCGGCGATGTGGGCCATGGTCGGATCCGTAGTGGTCTCGATCGCGACGCAGATTCCGGCCCAAGCCCGTGCTTGCGAGGTCGCAGGCATGCGCCGGGCACAGGCCATGCTCGACTCCTTCGTGTCATTCGGTCTCCCCGTCCGGGGTGCCACGAGGTAGGCCTTGTCCAATTAGGAAAGCCTTGCCTATTGTTAAGCACGCAGAGTCCGATCGGACCGCGTCGGAGTCCAGAGGGCTGCTGAGACTCCCGGTCCCTCCGAACGGGGCCCTGCGACATCGTGAAAGGTGTCGCGGGGCCCCGTCTTTTCGGTGATCGGTACCCGTGTACAACTCGTATGTGTCAACTGAACCGCCGCCCGAGATCGGAAAGGGCTTCGACAGCGAGATCGGCCTCCAGTACCTGGAGGTCACCCCTGACGAGGGGCGTGCCCGCCTCGCGATATCCGAAAAGCTGCTGCAGCCGTGGGGAATCGTCCACGGCGGGGTGTACTGCTCGATCATCGAAAGCCTGTGCAGCGTCTGCGGGCACACGTGGCTGTCAGAACATGGCGGCGGCACGGTCGTAGGCGTCAACAACAACACCGACTTCCTTCGGGCGATCGGCGCAGGCACCGTGCTGGCCGTCGCCACGCCGATTCACCGCGGCCGTCGACAGCAGCTCTGGACCGTCACGATCTCCGACGAGAACGACAAAATGGTGGCGCGCGGTCAGGTGCGACTGCAGAACATCCCGAACCAGGCCTAGCTGGCCGCCGCCTCGCTCTGCACGGTGGCCGCGATCTCCTCGAGCGCTTCTATTCGCGTTCGGGCAAACGCCTGCTGCTCGGTCACGGTCAGCTGACCGCGGTTGCGGCCCAGGAACGTCACCGTCCACGACATCAAAGTGGTGATCTTGGTTTTGAAGCCGACGAGGTACACAAGGTGCAGCGCAAGCCACGCGAGCCACGCCAGGAACCCGCCGAATTCCAGTCGGCCGATCTTCGCTACCGCGTTGAAACGCGAGACCGTGGCCATCGAACCCTTGTCGAAGTACTGGAACGGTTCGCGCTTCGTCGGGTCGGCGCCCTTGAGTTCCGACTTGATCGCCTTCGCTGCGTACTTGGCACCTTGGATCGCGCCCTGGGCCATGCCCGGGACGCCTTCGACGGCCGCCATGTCGCCGATCACAAACACGTTCGGGTGGTCGGGAATCGTCAAGTCCGGCAACACCTTCACCCGGCCCGCACGGTCCAGCTCGACGGCGCACTGGTCGGCAAGCGTCTTGCCCAGCGGACTGGCCGACACACCCGCCGACCAGACCTTGCACGCCGACTCGATCCGGCGGGTCGTGCCGTCGGAGTCTTTGACGGTCAGCCCATTACGGTCGACGTTGGTGACCATTGCGCCGAGCTGGATCTCCACGCCCATCTTCTCCAGCCGGGCCGCGGCCTTCTTGCCTAGTTTCTCGCCCATCGGTGGCAACACCGAGGGCGCCGCGTCCAGCAGGATCACCCTCGTCTTGGTCGAGTCGATGCTGCGGAACGAACCCTTGAGGGTGTGATCAGCCAGCTCGGCGATCTGACCGGCCATCTCCACGCCGGTGGGACCGGCGCCCACGACGGTGAAGGTCAGTAGTTTCTCCCGGCGGGACGGGTCGCTGGAGCGCTCGGCTTGTTCGAACGCCGACAGGATGCGCGACCGCAACTCCAGCGCGTCGTCGATGGTCTTCATACCGGGAGCGAACTCGGCGAAGTGGTCGTTACCGAAGTACGACTGACCAGCCCCCGCGGCCAGGATCAAGGTGTCGTACGGCGTGACGTAGGTGTGGCCGAGAAGTTCCGACGTCACCTTTTGGCTGTCGAGATCGATGTTGACGACGTCGCCGAGCAGCACCTGTGCGTTCTTCTGCCGCCGCAGGATCACCCGGGTCGCGGGAGCGATCTCCCCTTCGGAAATGATCCCGGTTGCCACCTGGTACAGCAGCGGCTGGAACAAATGATGCGTGGTCCTGGCGATCATCTTGATGTCGACGTCCGCGCGCTTGAGCGCTTTCGTCACCGTCAGTCCGCCGAAACCTGAGCCGATGACGACGACTCGGTGTTTGGGTTCCGCCGCGGCTGCGGGGGTGGCGTTCATGCTGACTCCTCGACTGCGCAAAGACTGCCTGACACCCTCTACGGTAGTCGGGCGGTCATCGCTCGTCGTAGGTAGTGGTTGTGTGATGCGCCACCCAGCATTAACGCCCCGCCGACGCTAGCTGACCAGCGGTTTGAGCGCGTTCCCGAGGGCCGCGACGATGCCCGGCGAGTAAAAGGGCATGTTGACGATCACACCGTTGATGCCTGCATCCAGAACGTTGCTCTTGATCTGGTCGGCGACCGCCTCGGCACTGCCGGCCACCATCCGCTGACTCATCTCGGCCGGAATCTGGTCTGCCGAAGCGTTGTCGTCGACCAGCGCGGTCACCAGCATGCTGGTCTCGAGGGTCGCCGGGTCGCGACCGACGTCATCGCAACGCTGCTTGAGCGCGTCCAGCTTGCGGGGCAGTTCGTCGAAGCCGGCGATGACGTTGAGATGATCGAAGTGCTCAGCAGCGAGCCGGAACGTCTTCTTCTCGCCGCTGCCCCCGATCATCAGCGGGATGTGGTCGCGCAAGCGGGGCTTCGCCATCGCCTCTTTGGTCTGATACCACGTTCCCGAAAACGTCGGCCGCTCGCCCTTGAGCATCGGCAGGATGATCTCGAGCGCCTCGTTGAGCCGGTTGAACCGGTCGGTGAGGGTGCCGAACTCGAAGCCCAGTTGGTCGTGCTCCAGCTCGAACCAACCGGTGCCGATGCCCAGGATCGCGCGGCCACCGCTGACGACGTCGAGCGTGGTGATGATCTTTGCGAGCAGGGTCGGGTTGCGGTATGTGTTGCCCGTCACGAGCGTGCCCAGCTGCACCCGTTCGGTCGCGGTGGCCAGAGCACCGAGCGCGGTGTAGGCCTCAAGCATCGGTTGATCGGGGGTGCCCAGCATCGGGAGTTGGTAGAAATGGTCCATCAGGAAGACGGAGTCGAATCCGCCTTCCTCGGCCTCCTGCGCCTGACGGATGACCGTGGGGAAGAGTTCGGAGACCGGAGTGCCGTAGGAGAAGTTGGGGATCTGGTAGCCGAGTCGAATCGTCACAATTCGACAGTAGTCGCGCTGGGCGGCCGCCGACGTCGGCTGTACGTGGCGGTATGAAAACGAAGGGCTGAATCAGCCCCAGTTGGCGAGGGCGCCGTGGCTGGCGTGCAGTGTCTGCCCGGTGATGTGCCGCGCCGCAGAGGTTGTCAAAAATATTGCGAGCTTTGTGATTTCGCCGTCAGCACTGGTCGGCAGACCAGTGGACAACCCATCGTAGGACGGCTGGGCGCTGCGCCCGGACGCAACGGTGTTGATGGTGATCCCGCGAGTACCGAAGAACTCGGCCTGCCCAGCGGTCCAGTTCGACAGCGCGGCCTTGATCGCGGCCCCGGCGCTGCCCTCACGCGGGTTCTCGGCGATCACGTTGACGATTGCACCGCCGGAGTTGAGATGGTCGCCGATAGCGTTCAGCATCAGCACGGGCGCGAGCACGATGGCGTCGAGGCTGTTGCGCCACGCGGCGGCGCGCTGGTCCAGCGTGTACGTGCGTGGATCACCGGGATCGAACGCCGGGGCGGGCACGTTGACGATCGTGTCGAGATGGTGCGGAAGCAGCGGAACCGCTTCGGCGAGGCTGGCCGGGTCTGTGCAGTCGCACACGACCGCGTCGACATCCAACTCCTTCGCGGCGACCTCCAGGTCGTCTCGGCGAGCCCCGGTGAGGACCACGCGGTGACCCTCGTCGCGGAAACCCTCGGCGATCGTACGACCGAGATCGGTATCGCCGCCGGTGACGAGCACCTCCATCGCATGCCTCCTCAACAACCTCAACTCCATTGTCGACGCCGGACGTCGCACGTTGCGGATGATGTTACTGGACGGTAGCTAGTGGACGCACCCTGGCACGCGCGACTCGCCGAGCAGAGTCAGCGACTGCACGGCTACCGCAAGTGATCCGCGCCCTAGGGTGGTCCGGTGGGTTGGTCCGTCACGCGGCTCCGGCATCGCCGCAGGGTGAGCCGACCCTCGGGACTGCCCCGATGGCTCTACTTCCCGGCCGCGATCGGTGTCGGGTTCGTCGCCGTGCCGCTGGTGGCGATGGCGCTGAAGGTCGACTGGCCGAACTTCGCCGGGCTGATCGGACGGCCTTCGTCGCGGATTGCGCTGCTCCTGAGCCTGCGCACGGCCGCGGCAAGCACCGCGCTGTGTCTGATCCTGGGTGTCCCGATGGCGCTGGTGCTGGCGCGCAACAACAGCCGGCTCGTGCGGCTGGTTCGCCCGCTGGTTCTGTTGCCGCTGGTCCTTCCCCCCGTCGTCGGCGGAATAGCGCTGCTGTACGCATTTGGCCGGCTCGGGCTGCTCGGGCGATACCTGGACGCGGCCGGCATCGAGATCGCTTTTTCCACCACGGCGGTGGTGTTGGCGCAGACGTTCGTGTCGTTGCCCTTCCTCGTAATCGCCTTGGAGGGGGCGGCGCGCAGCGCAAGCGGCAGGTATGAGGAAGTGGCAGCCACCCTGGGGGCACGGCCGACCACGGTGTGGTGGCGGGTGACGCTTCCTCTGGTGGTCCCGGGCCTGGTGTCGGGAGCGGTGCTGGCGTTCGCACGGTCGCTGGGGGAGTTCGGCGCGACGCTGACGTTCGCAGGTTCCCGCCAGGGTGTGACGCGGACCCTACCCCTCGAGATCTACGTCCA
>JAVHWG010000620.1:0-4457 GCA_032159965.1 Mycobacterium sp. | reverse complement strand
CGAGCACTCTTGCGAGTGAGCTTCGGACTGCTGTGGATCGTTAACGGGCTGCTGCAGGCACAACCCAAGATGCCCGCGGGATTCCTGCCGGAGGTGCTGGGTCCTGCCGCAGTTTCGGCTCCGTCCTGGTTCGGTGACGTGATCGGCCCGCTCGCCCAGGCATGGGAGCGCCATCCGGTCTCCGCGGACACGGCCACCGTGGCTGTGCAGGTTGGGCTGGGGCTGCTGCTCATCTTGGGCGGCGGGGGGCGGCTCGCCAGAGTTGCGCTGTGGCTCTCGATCGGGTGGTCCGTCACGGTCTGGATTTCCGGCGAGGCGTTCGGCGGGCTGTGGTCCGCAGGCGCGTCCTGGCTCACCGGCGCGCCCGGTGCGGTACTCGTCTATGCCGCCGCCGCGAGCGTGCTGCTCGCCCCGTGGGACCGGTGGGACCGGGGTACCGCTCAGTTGATCGCGAGACGGTTCACTGCCGTTTGGCTCGGGGTCGGCGCCGTGCTGCAGGCGCTGCCGTTCGAGAGGCAATGGACCCAGGAGGGCATCTCCGAGCCGTTCCGTACCGCTTCGGGCGTGCCGCAGCCCGCGCTGTTGGTCCGGCCCATCGCCCGCTTGGCGACGATCGCCACAGATCACCCCGCAGCGGTGAACGCCACGATCATCGTGCTGCTCGGTGTCACCGCCGTATCGCTGTGGGTGAGCGGACGCACGTTCGTCGTCGTCGCGGGGCTGATGCTGTGCGCCCTGACGTGGTGGTTGGGGCAGGACTTCGGGGTGTTCGGCGGCACCGGCACCGACCCGAACTCCGCGCTGCCACTGGCTGTCTTGCTGGTCTGCGCGCTACCTGGGCTCGCCACGCACGAAGCCACGGTCCGTACCGGCCCGACCCCTAGCGCGCGTGCGCGGAACATCCCGGTCGGTGTGACGGCCGCGCTGGCGTCGCTCGCGCTCGGGCTGACAGTAGTCGTCCCCGTCGTCCTGGCCAGCAGAATGGGCGGACGGGCCGATGCCGCGGCGGTCGCCGCTGACAGCAACGGCGGAGTGCGCCCAATCCCGCCGCGGCCCGCCCCGCCGTTCAGGCTCACCGACCAGCGGGGACGGCAGGAGTCGATGTCGGCGCTCCGGGGCAAGCTCGTCCTGCTCACCTTCCTCGACCCGGTGTGCACGAGCGATTGCCCGCTCATTGCCAACCAGCTGGCGATCGCCGACGGCCAACTGGGACCGCTCGCCCAACAGGTCGAGATCGTCGCAATCGACACCAATCCCACGTTCCACCTGGTCACTGACGTGCAGGCATTCACCGATTCGCACGGACTCGGCGGCTTGACCAACTGGCACTTCCTCTGTGGGCCGCCGGACCGGCTGCAGGACGTCCTGTCCGCGTACGGCATTTCCGTGGACGTTCCAACCGTCGGCATGATCGAACACAGCGAGGGCATGTACTTCATCGGCGCGGACGGCCGACAACTCGCGTACCTCGACGACGGCGCTGCTGCGCAACTCACGCAGACGTATGCGGAGCAGGTACGCGACGAGATCCGGAGCCTGCTCGGGTGAAGCAGCGCGGACGGATTTTCCGAACGGCGTGCGCCGCGTTGAGCACCACGCTGCTCGCGACGGCCTGCGCGAACCATAGCTCTCCCAGCGCCGCCGACCGGTTCGGCGGAGATACGGTGGCTGCGCCGTTGCCTGCCACCTCTCCCTACCTCGCGGTGACCGGGATCGCGTCGGGCTATGTCATCTGGCCCAGCGGCGGCTCCTGGGTGCTGCTCGAGACCTCTGACGGCTTCGCACACGTCGTGAACCGCACCCCTGTCGCCGTGGAAACCGACGGCGGCTTGATCGGCTCGTTTGCACGGGGCTCGGCTGCGGTCGCGGTGGGCGCGCACGACCGACTGGTCCGCTCCCCGGTGCTCATCGCGTCCAGCGCTAGCGCCGGCGCCAGCGCCTGGACGCCGGCCGAGATGCCGGACGCCGTCGTCGACGCGAGGGCCGCCGTCTCGCTGGCATCGGGCACCCTGACGGCGGTCACCACCGGCGGCGACGTCATCGCTCGAACGGCGACCGGCTGGGCAACCCTGACCGGCGTTGCGAAGCTAGCGCCGCAGGCACGCCTGCGCCTCGACGGCGTGACATGGGCCGGTGCCACCACGGGTTGGGTCACGGGGCATGGACCCGCCGGTCCGGCGATGGCATACCGCACGATGGACGCGGGCCGGACCTGGGCCGCCGTGCCTGCATCCGCCGGCCGGGCAGTCGCCGCGCTCGCCCCGTGCGGCGCCGGGAAGTCGTGGTTGCTGCCCGTCATCGACGGTGCAGGAACGATCAGCGTGTTGCGGACCTCCGACGGGGGCCTCACCTGGGCCCGCGGCAGCGCCCTGCAGATCCCCGACGGCGTACCCGCGTGGGCGTGCGCTGGGCCGCACGTGTGGATGGCCGGCCGGGCTTCGGGCGCCGACCGAGTCTTCGCGTCGAACGACAGCGGCCAGTCGTGGGTCGATCGCGGCGCGCCGCCGCCTGGCCTGACCTCTCTTGCGATGACGAGCACGGGAGTCGGCTTCGCCGCGTCGTCCGGGTGGCACCCGGCGTCCCTGTGGGCGGTCAGCGGCGACGGTGCGCACTTCGCGCCGATCGTGCTGCCGGACTGGGTCCCCACGGTCGGGGCCGAGTCGGGCGGTGACTGACCAGGTATGCGTGGGAGCCCGGCGATGCCAAGGCTGCACACCGAACCTTCCCAATGCCCCTATAGAGAGCGACGATTATTCCGGCATGGCTGCGACCAAAGAACGTCCGCAACGTCGACTGGCCGCGCTGCTGGTCGTAACCGCGCTGTGTTACGCGATCGGTTACCCACTCGCGCTGGTCGGGAACTCGGTGATCGGCTGGGTGTTCGTCGCGCTCGGCGGTCCACTCCTCATCGCTCTCGGTGTCGTGGCCGTCCGCCGAGTGCATTTATCCGCCGAGGCGCCCAACCGGCGCACCGATCTCGACACGACGTGATCCACACGGCCCGGTGCCCCCGTGATCGCCGCCCGCGGCGTCCGACCCTCGGTCTCGTGTCCGCGTCCGGTCAGAGACTCGACTGGACCTCCTTGGGGGGCTCACGGGAGAGCTGCTGGCCTACGACATCACCCACACCGATGCCGTTTTCTTCCTCGACATCACGGGCACCGAACGCTTCCTCTTGGCCGGCCATCCCTACGTCGCGCGCGGCACGGCGCTTCCGCCGACCCTGCGCAAGTTCTTGAACGTGTCGGGCGTCGAGAACCTCAACAACCCGGGACCTGGAACCTGGACTGTCGACGACGCGTTGAAGGCGCTCAGCACAATGCTTGGCGGGGTGATTCCGGTGGCGCCAGGCGATCCGGGATTCGTGATGGTGGGCGATACTGGGATCGAACCAGTGACCCCTGCCGTGTGAGCGTCCATTATCCCCCGATCAAGATCATCTTTACGAAGCCCAGGCCCGGCTGCGCTGTTCAGCTGGATGAATTCCAGGCAAGCAGGCACCTAAGACACCCTCGGACGTCGCTAGGGCGTCGTGCCAGCGTTTCTCATGGATGCCGCGCCCCGCGAGGCATCGCGCACGTCGAACTGATTGCGTGTACTCGCATACCGCCTCCCCGATCGCGACCTCGTCAAGGCGCGCGCGCTCCGTCGAACACGCTCCAGAGATCGACGAACCGAGGCAGCCGCGACTCGCCCGAGTTCGTCTCCTGGTGTGTCAGGCTGAATGGCGTGGCCTCGCGAAAGAAGACCGTCAACCTCTTCAGCGGCCACACACTCATCGCCACCCGCTGGACTGATCGACACCGGCCCGCCGAGTACTACGTCGTGTCCGGGAACACCTACGACGTGATTCGCTTCGAGGCGATCATCGAAGCCGACGGAAACGACGGGTTCAACGCCGAGGTAACTCTTCGCCCGTGAGATGGAATCACTGGGTTGCGCGGAGCGACAGCGATCCCGATCAGCGGAAAATCTGCCGTACACGCGGCGGGCATGCACAGCCTGCCTGCTGTTCGTTAGGAGTGGCGGGCGGGGATGGCGGCAGTCCGCACCCTTGCTGAGGCGACCAGCCGTGTGAACAGCTTGATCATGACGTATCTCCTGAGTAGGCGCTTCGGGGGTGCCGCAGCGCAGCGTGTGTTGATCGATGAGTTCGCGCTGGTCGGTTCAGGAACCGGTCACCGCCCGGGCGGCCTGCTTGATGACCTCGGTGGTGGCGCGTGCCTGGGACACGTAAAGGGAGTGACTCGCCGCGACCTCGCTGACCGTGGAACCGGCGCGATCGGCCATGGCCCGCTGGGCGGGCGGCGGGATCATCCGATCGTCGGTGGCCACCAGGTACCAGCTCGGCTTGTCGCGCCACGCAGGCCGAGTGATGGCTCCGCCGAGGGCGTTGACGCCCCATGGGACCTGCGAGTCGGCCATGAACTGGGCGAGGTCGGCGGGCAGGTCAGCGG
>JAVHWG010000602.1:0-5819 GCA_032159965.1 Mycobacterium sp. | reverse complement strand
CTGTGGCAGAAGCTGATGATCTACACGTCTTCGGACGCCCTCTACCGCGGGTTGCCGATTCACCGGTTCTTGATCCGGCGACTGCGCTCCTCGGGGATGTCCAGCGGAGCAACCGTGATGCGGGGCTTATGGGGATTTCACGGGCAGCGACACCCCCACGGCGACAAGCTGTTTCAGTTGACTCGCCAGGTGCCGGTGACCACCGTCATTGTCGACACGCCCGAGCGGATCGCACGTAGCTTCGAGATCGTCGACGAGTGCACGCGTCAGCACGGCCTGGTGACCAGCGAACTGGTGCCCGCGCTCGTGTACGTCGACGGCGACAAGCGGATCGGCAGCACCGGACTCGCCGACTACCGCTACTGACTACGTGTCAGCGCGGGTGCTGAGCAGCATAACCGAATCCTCAAGAGCGACAACACTATGCGTTCCTTGTGGTATCACCAGGAAGTCTCCGGCGGCACCCTGCCATGTGTCGTCGCCGGCGGTGACCTTGATTTCTCCCTGCAGGAGCAGGATCGTCGCCTCACCGGGGCTGCGATGCACACTCGTCTCACGTCCGCTGACGAGGGCAATCACCGTCTGGCGCAGAAAGTGCCCACTTCCGCCGAACAGCGTGTGCGCGGCCCGACCGCTGCTGGTTTGACGGGCCAGTGCGAGCTGCTCGTCTGCCACCGCTGTCATGGAAACGACCTCCATGGCTCCTCCTCATACGTTGTGCGCCACGGCGTTGCGTCATGCGCTCAGCAACAAAATGCCCGTCACCGCCAGAGCGGCGACTTTGATCAGTTCCAGTCCGATGTACACGTAGTGGCCATGCGATCGCCGTGGGCTTCTATCACCAGCCAACACGGTGTCTGACCGTCGGGTCAACACCGGGCGCACCACGACTATTTGAATCGCCAGGACCATCAGCACGGCGGCCAGCGATCCGCCCACCCAACGCGGTGGCGGCTCGACCCAGAAAGCCACCCCTGCCACGACACCCAGCAACAGCTCCCCCGCATTCAGAGCGCGAAACACGAGCCTGCCGATACCCAGCCCCAATGGCAAGGTGATCCCAGGTGCACGGAATTTGAGTGGCGTCTCGAGGAACGAGATCGCCAGCACCATGCCGAGCCACACGAAAATTGCCGCGACGGCGACGCCCCACGGCGCGGTCATCGTCTGCCGAGCGTGTGCGATCGGACATGCATTTCAGGATCGTCCCACGCACCATCTGCGGTTTGAGCACCCGTGCGGGACCTGGATATCCGCGCACCAACGTCATTGCGCATGATTGCCCGATGAAGATCATCGTCACCGGTGGTAGCAGCGGCATCGGCAAGGGAACCGCCGCAGCTCTGGCCGCAGCCGGTCACCAGGTGGTGATCGCCGCTCGCACACCAGCGAAGGCCGAGCAGGCGGCCGCCGAGATGGCCGGTGATGTGGAGATCGCGGACCTCGACCTTGCGGACCTCGGCAGCGTACGCAAGTTCGCCGACTCCGTGGACACCGTCGACGTGCTGATCAACAACGCCGGTGTGATGGGTCTGCCGCTCACCCGCACCCCGGACGGCTTCGAGACACTCTTCGGCACCAACTACCTCGGCCATTTCGCCCTGACCTGCCTGCTCGGCGACAAGATCGCGAACCGGGTCGTGTCGGTGGTGAGCATGCACCACGTGTTCGGCCGCGTCGATCTCGACGACCTGAACTGGCGCACCCGTGAATACAAGAAGTGGGCGGCCTACGGCCAGTCCAAGCTGGCGCTGATGCTCTTCACCAGCGAGCTGGCGCGCCGCGGCGTGCATGCGCTGGCTGCTGACCCCGGCGGCGCCGACACAAGCATCGTCCGGTACGAGACGGGGTTCCTGAAATGGTCGTCAGGGCTGAGCTGGTTGAACGACTTTCCCCAGAGCGCCCAGACCGCGGCCCAGTCGAGCGTGCTGGCCGCGACGGCCGACCTGCCCAGCGGGGCGTACGTGGCACCGCGCTTCAGACAGTGGGGAAAGCCGCGGGTGACGAGGGCCGTAAAAAAGGCCCGCGACCCGGTGACGGCGCGTCGGCTCTGGCAGATCTCCGCCGAACTGACCGGGTGCGATTGGCAGGGTCCGAGCAGGACACGCTAGTGCGCGTCAGCGCTTGTCTGTCTGGCCGGCGGCGATCTGATCGGCGGCCTTCGACGCGACCGACGCGGCGAGGCGGCCGACGAACTCCGGCGCGGTAGCGGCGAACCACGCGGCCACCTTCTGACGGGTGGGCGCTACGGTCACTTCCCGGCGGTCGCCTTCGATGGCACTCACGACGCCCGCACCGACCTGTCGGGGGGTGCCCGTGCCGAGTCCAGGTGGGGGTGGTGCACCGGAATCCGCATACATTCCGGCGTCACGAATCGAGCCCGGACTGACGATCGAGACGCCTACTCCGGTACCGCGCAGATCCTCTCGCAGGCAGGCGGCGAACCCTCGTAATCCGAATTTCGTTGCAGCGTAGAGCGATGACCGCGGCGCGGCGACCCGTCCGGAAATCGACGACACGAAAACTAAGTGTCCCGAGCCGCGTTCGGTGAAGCGCGGCACAAGTTCACGCGCCATCCGGATCGGCGAATCGAGGTTCACCCGCAGGACGCGATCGATCTGTTCATGGCTGAACGTTTCGAGCCGCCCGGATCCGGGCAGGGCGGCGTTCGCGACGAGCACGTCGATGTCACCGGCCGCGTCGAGCAGCGCCAGTGTGGCGCCGTCGTCGGCGAGATCGCTGACAACGACCCGATGCCCGGTGCCGGGCAGCGACGCGGCCAGCTCGTTGAGCTCAGATTCCTTGCGGGAACTGAGGATAACGGCGGCTCCGCGGGCCGCAAGCGCAGCGGCGATTGGCCGCCCGAGCCCACCTGTGGCGCCAGTGAGCAACACGGTCTTGCCGTCAAGAGTCGTCATGACCCTGGACCTTACGTCAGGACGGCACCGCGCCGAAGCCGCCGAGTACGTTCCGCGTGATCGTGGCGGCGGCCGAACTCAGCCGCGACGCCCGGAGCGTGGGCGCGTTGTAGTCATCAAGTCCCCAGCTCCACTGGATCGTCCCAGTGCTGAATACGCCGGCTCCGCCGCTCGCCGCGTAGAACGTCATCTGCGAATGCTGCCCGGGCTGTCCGTTCGGCTGCCTCACCACCGGCGTGCTCGTCAGCGAGACGGTCTCGGTGGGCTCGCCCCCGAATCGCCCGTCGACCTCATATCCGAGGAGGCCTTTGAGGCGGCTGCCGTCGACGAGGCCGGTGTTGTGAAACGCCCAGTGCGACGCGTCGGTGACGATCATGTCCCCGTCGACCGGGTCGACGACGTACTGGCTCCCCTTCATCTGCTCCTCGGGCCGCGACACCGGCGCCTGCCGGAACTGGGTCGTGACGAGGTGGCTGTCGCTGCGGCGGGCATATGGGTCGGCGCGCGCGTCCTTGTAGCCCACGATCATGCGGTTCTCGGCACCGGTCACCGGGCTCGGCTCGAACCTGATCTGCCAGCACGACGTGTTGGCGGAGAAGAACGCCAAGTTCACCCCTGCGTCGCGCGCGGCTTCGACGTTGTCTCTCATCTGCCACGTCCAGTACTCATCGTGGCCCTGCGAGACAAAGACTTTCGGGCTCCGTAGGAGGCGGGGTGACGCGTGGGTGTCGACGCTCGTCGCATATCCGACGTCGTACCCCTCGCGTTCCAGCCACCGGAGCATGTTGTAGTCCCACCCCGCGGTAGAGATGGGATAACCGAACGCAACGGGCTGCACGTTGGTCAGGAAGTCACCCGCGCCGACGCCGATTGCCGCCGACGGGCTGGTACTCGCGGCGTAGGGCCTGTCGAACGACACCTTCACTGCAGGGAGTCCGCTGCTGGTGCCCCACGGCACCGCCGGCCCGCTGCCCCACGGGTAGAGGGATTTGCCGCCCCAGTAGTTGTAAGCCTGATAGGTCGTGACCGGCAGCTGAAAGAGGACGTCATGGCTGTGCCGGTCGTCGCGGACGACGAAGATGACGTACGACTGCTTGCCGGTGTCGGCTGTTGTCAGCCGGGCCAGGTAGACGCCCGTCGCCCAAGACGAGTCGATCCGCAGGACGCACGAAGCCGGCCAATCGCAGCTGACAAGTCCCGTCGCCGGGTCCGGTGACTGCACCGCCCGTAATCCTCCGGCGACCGTGATGGGGCTGGTGACCAGGCGGGCACCCAGACCGCCATACCAGCCCATCCGGAAAACTTCGGTCCGGAACGCGGGCGACGATGTGCTGACGTGCAATGCGATCGATTCACCCGCCACGACGCTGGTCGCCGAGGCGTAGCCCTCGATCTCGCGTCTCGTCGCAGGATTGGTGAGAGTCCACGCCGCGGTACCGGGTCGTTCGTTCTCCGCGGCGACATCGTTGTGCGCACGGTTACCGATGCAGCCACACCCCGCGACTGTCGCGAGCAGCGCAGAGCCCGCAAGCTGCAGAACCCGCCGGCGGCGAATTTCGGGCAACGGCAGACCTCCCCGGTTTTCGGCAGTCATCGTATTGCCGACCAGAAGAGCAGCTTGCCGTACTACCGTTTCCCCAGCGACCGCACAGCCGGCCCGCCGCGCAAGCCGAAGCAATTCGCGCGAAAATCGGAAGGAACCCTCCGTTGGCAACGAAGCCATTCCCCCAGCCTGACGCCGATCCATCAGCCATCAAGCCGGCGGCGACCGGTGCAGGCGGAGCCCGGTTCATCGGACGAATCGGTGCGCTGGCGGTCACGCTGGGCGTCGGAGCGGCCATTGCCAGCACGCCCGGGATCGCCTTCGCCGGTCCGACTGACTCCGGTTCCCCGTCAGCTGACTCCGGGACCACGGGAACGGCCGGGACGCCGCCCACCGCGTCGACCACATCGCCACCGGCCGGAGCCTCGGCCACTTCGACCGCGTCCGCAGGGCCGCAACCGTCCGCGGAACCTTCGACCAAAGCCACCCCGCCGGCAAACGATGCCGCCACCGCAAAGATCGGTAAACATGATCCGTTGAAGGCACTTGGCGCGCTGGTCGCCAAGCTGCCACGGTTGTCGGTGCCACACGACGGCGTCTCCCCGCAGGCGACGCCGGGCCTGCACCTGCCCGGCGCAGCCAGCCCGCTCGCCATCAAGTCCGGCGATCCCGCCTTAAAGGCGCCCGCCACGTCGGCGCTGCAGCCGGCCCAGGTCAGCGCGGTCACCCAACAATCCCTCACCGCTACGCCGCAGCTGAAAACAACTGCGTTGCAGAAGATTTCGGCGACGTTGAGCACGCCGCCGACGAGCCTGGTGTCGAGCCTGCTCACCGGCGTGCTGTCATTTGTCGGGCTGAGTCCGTCAGTGGCCAATGGCCCGGCCGCTCCCGTCGACTCGCCGGCCCTGTGGACACTGTTGGGCTGGGCCCGCCGCGAGATCGGCACAACGAGCGTGCCACTGAGTGCGGCGACAACCCCGACGCCTCTTGTTCCTGCCGCCACCCTCAACGCGAACGTCACGACATTGGCCGTCAGCCCGCTCGGGACTGATCAACAACTCGCCGCCGAGAGAATCGCCACCGAAAGCGCTAACAGCCTGCCGGTTGCGCTGATGAAGTTGGTTCTCCAAGCGGGTTGGTTCGGCACCGCGAACAGCGATTTCAAGCTGGTCGGCGGTGTCGATCAAGAGAACAAGGACGCTCTGACCGAGGCGGTCGACGAGTATGCGATGGGAGCGGCGTTCCAGCAACAGATTCTCGATTCCAACAACCCGACCGTCGTGATGCAGGTGGCGCCGCCACACACCTGGTACGGCCAGGACGTTGCGGGCTCACGCATCCTGTACGACAACCCAGAC
>JAVHWG010000581.1:0-12583 GCA_032159965.1 Mycobacterium sp. | reverse complement strand
AGGGCAAGCAGGGCCGGTTCCGTCAGAACCTGCTCGGCAAGCGCGTCGACTACTCCGGCCGTTCGGTCATCGTGGTCGGCCCGCAGCTCAAGCTGCACCAGTGCGGTCTGCCCAAGCTGATGGCGCTGGAGTTGTTTAAGCCGTTCGTGATGAAGCGTCTCGTCGACCTCAACCACGCGCAGAACCTCAAGAGCGCCAAGCGAATGGTGGAGCGTCAGCGTCCCCAGGTCTGGGACGTGCTCGAAGAGGTCATCGGCGAGCACCCCGTGCTGCTGAACCGCGCGCCGACCCTGCACCGGTTGGGCATTCAGGCCTTCGAGCCGATGCTGGTGGAAGGCAAGGCGATTCAGCTTCACCCGCTGGTGTGCGAGGCGTTCAACGCCGACTTCGACGGTGACCAGATGGCCGTGCACCTTCCGCTGTCGGCGGAGGCGCAGGCCGAGGCCCGCATTCTGATGTTGTCGTCCAACAACATCCTGTCGCCCGCCTCAGGCAAGCCGTTGGCCATGCCGCGTCTGGACATGGTGACCGGCCTGTACTTCCTGACCACCGAAATCCCCGGCGACACAGGCCAATACCAGCCTGCCGCCAAGGACCGGTCGGAGTTCGGTGTGTACAGCTCGCCCGCCGAGGCCATCATGGCGATGGACCGCGGCGTGCTGTCCGTGCGTGCGCGGATCAGGGTGCGTCTTACGCAGCTGCGGCCGCCGGCCTCCGTCGAGGCCGAGCTGTTCGGCGACGAGGGCTGGAAGCCGGGCGATGCGTGGACCATCGAGACCACGCTGGGCCGGGTGCTGTTCAACGAGCTGCTGCCCAAGGGGTATGCGTTCATCAACGAGCAGATGCACAAGAAGGTCCAGGCCCGGATCATCAACGATCTGGCCGAGCGCTACCCGATGATCGTCGTCGCGCAGACCGTCGACAAGCTCAAGGACGCCGGCTTCTACTGGGCCACCCGTTCGGGTGTCACCGTGTCGATGGCCGACGTGCTGGTGCCGCCGGAGAAGGGCGAGATTCTCGAGCGTTACGAGAAGGAAGCCGACGGGATCGAGAAGAAGTACCAGCGCGGTGCGCTCAACCACGACGAGCGCAACGAGGCACTGGTGAAGATCTGGCAGGACGCCACCGAAGAGGTGGGCCAGGCGCTGCGGTCGCACTACCCGCCGGACAACCCGATCATCACGATCGTGGAGTCGGGCGCGACGGGTAACTTCACCCAGACGCGGACGCTGGCCGGCATGAAGGGCCTGGTGACCAACCCGAAGGGTGAGTTCATCCCGCGCCCGATCAAGTCCTCGTTCCGCGAGGGCCTGACCGTGTTGGAGTACTTCATCAACACGCACGGTGCTCGAAAGGGCCTGGCCGACACCGCGTTGCGTACCGCCGACTCGGGCTACCTGACCCGTCGTCTGGTGGACGTGTCGCAGGACGTGATCGTTCGCGAACACGACTGTGGCACCGAGCGAGGCATCTGGGTCAAGCTCGCCGACCAGCAGACGGGTGACTTGGTCAAGGACCAGTACGTCGAAACCTCGGCGTATGCACGGACTTTGGCCGAAGATGCCACCGACGCCAAGGGCAAGGTGCTGGTCGAGAAGGGTCACGATCTCGGTGACCCGGCGATCGATCTGCTGCTGGCGAACGGCATTGCGCAGGTGCGGGTGCGGTCGGTGCTGACGTGCGCGAGCGCCAACGGCGTGTGCGCAATGTGCTACGGCCGCTCGATGGCCACCGGCAAGCTCGTCGACATCGGCGAGGCGGTCGGCATCGTCGCCGCGCAGTCGATCGGCGAGCCCGGCACACAGCTGACCATGCGTACCTTCCACCAGGGCGGCGTGTCCGGCGGTGCTGACATCGTCGGTGGTCTGCCCCGTGTGCAGGAGCTGTTCGAAGCCCGTATCCCGCGTGACAAGGCGCCTATCGCCGAGGTCGCGGGTCGCATCCGGATCGAAGAGGGTGAGAAGTTCTACAAGATCACCATCATCCCGGACGACGGCAGCGAGGAGATCGTGTACGAGAAGCTGTCTCGTCGTCAGCGGCTGAAAGCCGTTGTCCACCAAGACGGCACGGAGGGTCTGCTGCGCGAGGGCGACCATGTCGAGGTCGGCGACCAGCTGATGGAAGGCTCCGCCGATCCGCACGAGGTGCTCCGAGTGCAGGGCCCGCGCGAGGTGCAGCTGCACCTGGTCCACGAGGTCCAGGAGGTGTACCGCGCGCAGGGTGTGTCGATCCACGACAAGCACATCGAGGTGATCGTCCGGCAGATGCTGCGACGCGTCACGATCATTGACTCGGGTGCGACGGAGTTCCTGCCCGGCTCGTTGACGGAGCGCTCGGAGTTCGAGGCCGCAAACCGTCGGGTGGTTGCCGAGGGCAGCGAGCCCGCGGCCGGCCGTCCGGTGCTGATGGGCATCACCAAGGCGTCGTTGGCCACTGACTCGTGGCTGAGTGCGGCGTCGTTCCAGGAGACCACGCGAGTGCTGACCGATGCGGCAATCAACTGCCGCAGCGACAAGCTGCAGGGCCTGAAGGAGAACGTGATCATCGGCAAGCTGATCCCGGCAGGTACCGGAATCAACCGGTACCGCAACATCCAGGTGCAGCCGACCGAGGAAGCACGGGCCGCCGCGTACACGATCCCGTCGTACGAGGATCAGTACTACAGCCCCGACTTCGGCCAGGCCACCGGTGCTGCAGTGCCGTTGGACGACTACGGCTACTCGGATTACCGGTAGGACTAACCGCCAGGCAGTGACGAAGAGGCCCCCGCGATTTCGGTCGTGGGGGCCTTTTCGTATGACCACACTTGGTGCCGCGTGTGCGCCCACTGCGAAAATCCGGCCGATTCTTCGCGGTCAACGCACATTCGGCGACCGTTTGCCCATGAGCGCACGCCCCATAGACTGACGCGGTGCTTCGCGTTTCTGATCGTGCGCCGGAAGGCTCTAGCTATTAATCGGGTGCTGGCGCAAATCGTGGTAATTCTCGTCTTACTCGTCTCTGCGACAGCGTGTTCGGTTATCGCATACTTCATGGTTCCGTCGAGCAGGCATACGTTCAGCTACGGCGGGACGGACCGCTCCTACCGGCTGTACCAGCCCGAGGGCTTAGCCAAGCAGTCGCCGCTCGTCGTCGTCCTGCACGCGCTCGGAGCGAACACGGTCAACGCCGAACAGTCGATGGGGTGGGACAAGCAGGCTGACCAGGGGAGGTTCGCCGTCGTCTATCCAGAGGGGATCGGTTGGACGTGGAACGCCAACGGTTGCTGCGGAGAAGCCGGTCAGAAGGGGACCGACGACGTCGGTTTCATCACCGCCGTGATCGACCGAGTACCTGACATCGACAGGTCACGGATCTACGTGACGGGGTTTAGCAACGGCGGACTGATGGCCTATACCTTGGCCTGCACGACGGACATCTTCGCGGCGATCGGCCCCGTAGCCGCCACCCAGGTGGACCCGTGCCGCAGTCCGCACCCCACGTCCGTGATGGCGTACCACAACCTCGACGACCCGACGGTGCGCTTCGGCGGCACGCCCAAAGGCGGCCCGTTCCTGGTCGACGGCCCCCCGGTGGCCGAGGTCATCGAACGCTGGCGCCGCATCGACGAATGCGGGCCGCCAGTCGAGACCGTGGTGGGTCCGCGGACGACCTCGACCGCGATGTGCGCCGACAACCGCGAGGTTGCATTGATCACCAACGCCGACGGCGGTCACGCGTGGCCGAAGAACTTCGAGACTGGTCTGTGGAAGTTCTTCGCCCGCCACGCCAAGTGAACGCCGAGGTGTATTACGTATCTTGTTCGGCTGTCGAAAAAATGTAACACTGCATACATGCCAGACACGCATGCCGTCCGCAACCAGGTCCCGCCGCTCGAGAACTACAACCCCGCCACCTCGCCTGTGCTGGTGGAGGCACTGATCCGCGAAGGCGGCCAGTGGGGTCTCGACGAGATCACCGAGCTCGGAGCGCTTTCCGGCACCGCGCAGGCCCAGCGTTGGGGCGAGCTGGCCGACCGGCACCGGCCGGTACTGCGCACCCACGACAAGTACGGCCACCGCATCGACGAGGTCGAGTACGACCCCGCCTACCACGAGCTGATGAAGGTGGCTGTCGGCCACGGCTTACACGCCGCGCCTTGGTCTGACGACCGGCCGGGCGCTCACGTGGTCCGCGCCGCGAAGACCTCGGTGTGGACGCCGGAACCGGGCCACATCTGCCCAATCTCGATGACGTACGCGGTCATTCCCGCACTACGCTTCAATCCTGAGCTGGCCGCCACCTACGAGCCGTTGCTGACGAGCCGCGAGTACGACCCCGAGCTGAAGGTCCCGACGACGAAAGAGGGTCTGACCGCCGGCATGTCGATGACGGAGAAACAGGGTGGCTCCGACGTTCGTGCCGGCACCACCGAGGCCACTCCGAATGCCGATGGCAGTTACAGCCTCACGGGTCACAAGTGGTTCACCTCCGCGCCGATGTGCGACGTCTTTCTGGTCCTCGCCCAGGCGCCGAGCGGGCTGTCCTGCTTCTTCCTCCCGCGGGTGCTGCCCGACGGCACCCGCAACCGGATGTTCCTGCAGCGCCTCAAGGACAAGCTGGGCAACCACGCCAACGCATCCAGCGAAGTCGAATACGACGGCGCGACAGCATGGTTGGTGGGCGAAGAGGGTCGCGGAGTTCCAACCATCATCGAGATGGTCAACCTCACGCGTCTGGACTGCACGCTGGGCAGCGCGACCAGTATGCGCACCGGTCTGAGTCGGGCCATCCACCACGCACAACACCGAAAGGCGTTCGGCGAGTATCTGATCGACCAGCCACTGATGCGCAACGTGCTCGCGGATCTCGCGGTTGAGGCGGAGGCCGCGACGGTCGTCGCGATGCGGATGGCCGGCGCCACCGACAACGCGACCCGTGGTGACGAAACCGAGACGCTGCTACGCCGCATCGGACTGGCGGCCGCCAAGTACTGGGTGTGCAAGCGCGCCACCCCGCACGCCGCCGAGGCGATGGAGTGCCTGGGTGGCAACGGATACGTGGAGGAATCCGGCATGCCGCGGTTGTACCGGGAAGCTCCGCTGATGGGCATCTGGGAAGGGTCCGGCAACGTCAGCGCGCTGGATACGTTGCGCGCCATGGCAACTCGGCCGGAGTGTATCGAAGTGCTGTTCGACGAGCTCGCGAAAACCACAGGCCAGGACCGGCGCCTGGACGTCCACGTCGACGGGCTGCGTCCTGCGCTCGGTGATCTCGACACGATCCAATATCGCGGTCGCAAGATCGCCGAGGACATTTGCCTTGCGTTGCAGGGCTCGCTTCTGGTCCGGTATGGACACCCCGCCGTGGCGGAGGCGTTCCTCGCCACCCGGCTGGGCGGCCAGTGGGGCGGGGCGTTCGGGACCATGCCCGTCGGTCTCGACGTTGCGCCGATCCTCGAGCGGGCCCTGGTCAAGGGATGACATCTCAGCGAGTAGCGAAGCGGAATCGCCCATGACACACGCGATTCGACCTGTCGACTTCGACGACCTGAAGACGATGACCTACGAGGTCACCGACCGTGTTGCCCGAATCACGTTC
This sequence comes from Mycobacterium sp., assembly GCA_032159965.1. Lineage (GTDB taxonomy): Bacteria > Actinomycetota > Actinomycetes > Mycobacteriales > Mycobacteriaceae > Mycobacterium. The sequence goes on along the minus strand of JAVHWG010000581.1, from coordinate 7,003 downwards.
AATCGCCCGGAGAAGGGCAACGCCATCATCGCCGACACTCCGCTCGAGCTGTCGGCGTTGGTCGAACGCGCGGACCTGGATCCAGACGTCCACGTGATCCTGGTGTCCGGACGCGGCGAAGGGTTCTGTGCCGGTTTCGATCTCAGTGCGTACGCCGAGGGGTCGTCGTCCGCAGGCGGCGGCAACCCGTACAAAGACACCGTGCTGTCCGGGAAGACGCAGGCGATCAACCATCTTCCGGATCAGCCGTGGGATCCGATGATCGACTACCAGATGATGAGCCGGTTCGTGCGGGGGTTCTCCAGCCTGATGCGCGCCGACAAGCCAACGGTGGTGAAGATCCACGGCTACTGCGTGGCAGGCGGCACCGACATCGCGCTGCACGCCGATCAGGTGATCGCCGCCTCGGATGCCAAGATCGGCTACCCGCCGACGCGCGTCTGGGGCGTGCCCGCCGCAGGGATGTGGGCTCACCGCCTCGGCGATCAACGTGCCAAACGCCTTCTGCTGACGGGAGATTGCATCACCGGTTCGCAAGCCGCCGAGTGGGGGCTGGCCGTCGAGGCGCCGGAACCCGCGGACCTCGACGAGCGCACGGAGCGGCTCGTCGAGCGGATCGCCGCCGTGCCGATCAACCAGCTGATCATGGTGAAGCTCGCGATGAACAGCGCGCTGTATCAGCAGGGCGTGGCCAACAGCGCGATGATCTCCACTGTCTTCGACGGCATCGCCCGGCATACCCCCGAGGGGCACGCATTCGTCGCCGACGCTCGCGATCACGGCTTCCGCGACGCGGTCCGCCGTCGTGACGAACCCTTCGGCGACCACGGCCGCCGCACATCCCAGGTGTAGCCGGATGACCCGCGCGCTTGACCGCATGACAGCCCGGTCGGTGGTCCTGAGCGTGTTGCTCGGCGCGCATCCGGCTTGGGCGACCGCAGCCGAGCTGATCAGGCTCACAGCCGATTTCGATATCAGGGAGCCCACTTTGCGCGTTGCGCTGACTCGAATGGTCTCCGCGGGCGACCTGGTCCGCTCCGATGACGGCTATCGGTTGTCGGATCGCCTCCTGGCGCGGCAGCGCCGCCAGGACGACGCGATCAATCCCCAGCAGCGGTCGTGGAACGGCGCTTGGACCACGTTGATCATCACTAGCGTCGGGGTTGACGCGCGCAACCGGTCGACGCTTCGGAACACTCTGCAGCAGAACAGGTTCGGGGAATTGCGCGAAGGCGTTTGGCTGCGCCCGGAGAACGTGGAGCTCGAGCTTCCCGGGGACGTGACCCGTCGGGTCCGGGTGTTGCACGGATACGACGACCGCCCTGATGAACTTGTTACAGAGCTGTGGGACCTACCCGAGTGGGCGCGAAGAGGCAGGGAATTGCTGGTAGCGATGGCGGCAGCCGGAGACATTCCCGACCGGTTCGTTGCTGCCGCCGGGATTGTGCGACATCTGCTCACCGACCCCGTCCTGCCGGACGAGCTTCTGCCGGGCGACTGGCCAGCTGCCGCGTTGCGGCGGGCATACGCGGAGTTCGCCGCCGAGCTGGTGGCGAGACGCAGCGAAACAGAGTTGATGGAGGCAAAGTTATGAGTGGTAATGAGTGGTCATGAGTGATGAGGTACGGGTCGAGAGGCTGGGTCCGGTCACCACGGTGATCATCGATCGGCCCGCCGCGCGAAACGCGGTCAACGGCCCCACGGCCGCGAAGCTGGTGACAGCGTTCGAAGAATTCGATGCCGACGAGCGGGCGAAGGTTGCCGTCCTGTGGGGCGACAACGGCACCTTCTGCGCCGGCGCCGATCTCAAGGCCTTCGGCACACCGGAGACCAACCAGACCCATCGCACCGGGCCGGGTCCGATGGGGCCGACGCGAATGGTGTTGTCCAAGCCGGTGATTGCGGCCGTCAGCGGATACGCGGTGGCCGGCGGCATCGAGCTCGCGCTCTGGTGCGACATGCGGGTAGCAGAGGAGGACGCGGTTTTCGGCGTGTTCTGCCGGCGTTGGGGTGTCCCACTGATCGACGGCGGGACCGTCCGGCTGCCCAGGCTGATCGGCCACAGCCGGGCGATGGACATGATCCTCACCGGACGGTCAGTCGAGGCGCCGGAGGCTCTGGCGATGGGGCTGGCGAACCGCGTGGTGCCGAAAGGCCAAGCGCGCCAGGCCGCTGAGGCGCTCGCAGCCGAACTCGCCGCGCTGCCACAGCAGTGCATGCGGGCGGATCGACTGTCGGCGCTCGGTCAGTGGGGGATGTCGGAGGCCGACGCGATCGACGTCGAATTCGGCAGCCTGACCCGGGTCGCGGCGGAAGCCTTGGAGGGTGCAGGACGATTCGCGGCCGGCGAAGGCAGGCACGGCGCGTCGGCCTAGTCGTCAGGCCGGTGTGCGGTCGATCCGGTTGGTCATCCCGAGTTCGCGGCCTCTGTCCAGGATGTTGGGATCGCCGTTGTGGAACATCACCGTCTGGTTCCAGCCGTACACGGTGATGTCGTCGGAGACGGTATCGGCGATGACGATGTTCTCCGAGCCCTGCATCGTCACCGCGTAGCAGACGCCGGTGGCGTTGACCACGTTGTTGGTCCCGTTGACGAACACGGTCGCGTTGTTGCAATCGATGGTCAGCTCCTGGCCGATGCCGTAGATGTGCGTGTCCCCTTCACCCCGCGCGTTGGCCGTCGGACACCACAGCAGCGGAAGAGTCACGCACGCGGCAGCCGCGCAACATGCAACGGATCGCGTCAACGTCGCCCCCTGATCGCAGATATCCCCGACCGGCAAAGCGTACGTCGCAAGGCGTGCGAGCGGTATCAGTTGGCCAGATCGGGCCAGGTCGCGCGCGCTCTTGGCCGTGGGTACCGTGTCGGCAATGAGCTGGCGTGCGCTGACGGTGGCTGTCACGGTCATAGTGACGGTCGCCCTCGGCGGGGGCTGCGCCCGCACTGTCGCCGGCACGCCGCAGCGCGTCATGGAGAAGGCCAACGTGGCAGATCACGGCTATGGCTACACCGCCGATCGGTGCGGACTGCTGGAGGACGTCACCGTCCAGCAGGTGCTCGGCGCCGATGACGTGGTCCGCCCGTACAGCGGAGCCGTCTGTCAATACATATTGATGCGGCAGTCGACCGTCATCGACCTGACGTATTCATGGTTCGAGGCAGGCAGCCTGGATCGCGAGCGGGCGCTGGCCCAGACGAACAGGGCACAGATCACCGATGCCCTGGTGGAGCGTCACCAGGCGTTCATGGCGCGTCAGACCGTGACCGGCAACGCGTGTTCTGCCACTGCCGCCACCAGTCCGGGCGTGGCCAGCTGGTGGGTCCAGATCCGTGGTGCCGCGGTCATCGACCCGTGTCAGAAGGCTCAGGAATTGTTGTCGAAGACCTTGTCGTCCGATTTGTGAGATGACTGGCTCGCACGTGACGAGGGTGGCGATCGCGGCGTTCGCGGTGGCGGCCGCTGTCGGCGGATGCGCAAACAGGCCGACGACGCCGGCGTCGTCCCCGACTACCAGCCCGGCCGGGTTTCGCAGTGGCGTGTGCAATCTGGTCTCCGACGACGAGATCAGCGCTGTCGGCGGATCGGGCCGGTACAGCAAGGTCCTCGTCAACGAGGCGGGCTGTTTCTGGCAGGAGAACACGATGATCGGCACCGTGGGCGCCGGCATGGGCATCTCGACGTGGTGGTACCGGGGCAGCGATCTCGACGTCGAGCGGGGTCTCGAACGAAAAGCAGGCAGGCAACTCAAGGAGCTGTCGCTGAACGGCAACAGCGGCTTTCAGGCGGCCGACGCAAATGTCTGCAGCGTGTACGTGGCCAAGGGTGGCGACGTGATCACGTGGTCGATCCAAACGCTGAACCCCGCGAGCCTGCCCGAGCTGTGCTCTGTCGTCGACCGGCTCGCCCAGTTGTCGCAGGACCGCGTCAACTGAGGGTTGGCTGAGCAGGAGGGCTAAAGTCCCTTGAGCGCTCGCGAAGAGGGGACGGCAACGTGGCAACTGCTCGCGGGTCGGGACGAACGACCAAGCTGAGCCGCGACGTCATCGTCAACGCCGCGCTGACGTTCCTGGACCGCGAAGGCTGGGATGCGCTGACAATCAACGCGCTCGCGGCGCAGCTGGGAACCAAGGGCCCGTCGCTGTACAACCACGTCAACAGTCTCGACGATCTGCGCCGCTCGGTGCGCAAGCGGGTAGTGGGCGACATCATCGACATGCTGGGCACGGTAGGGCAGGGCCGCACCCGCGACGACGCCGTGCTGGTGATGGCGGGCGCCTACCGCAGCTATGCCCATCACCACCCCGGCCGGTACTCCGCGTTCACCCGGATGCCGCTGGCCGGTGGCGACGACCCGGAGTTCACCGCGGTCGCGCGAGCGACGGCCGAGCCGATCCTGGCCGTGCTGGCGTCGTACGGGCTTGTCGGCGAGGACGCTTTCTACGCCGCGCTGGAGTTCTGGGCGGCCCTGCACGGCTTTGTGCTCCTCGAGATGACCGGCGTGATGGCCGGTATCGACGTCGACGCGGTGTTCTCCGACATGGTGCTGAGGCTTTCCAAGGGCATGCAGAGCCGGTGAGCCGCTAGTCGGACAGCCGCGACACAGCGGTTGACCTGCGTCTACGGCGTCCCGAGCGGGTTTGGTTCGACGCCGCCCGCCCTGGTATCGTGGTCATTCGGCCTGGCCTTAAGGCGCTTGCGGTGACGCTTGTCCGCCTGCCGGGCTCATTCGCATGTCTACGAAGTCACGGTGCAAACCGAGGCGGACGCGTGCGACACGCCCGGCCTCGGGGTGAGGAGGCGGGGCGAAACGGCAGTACAGAGACATCTGAAGAGACCTGAAGAAGTACGCGACATAGAAAGCCGGTAGATGCCAACCATCCAGCAGCTGGTCCGCAAAGGGCGCCAGGACAAGATCGCCAAGGTGAAGACCGCGGCGCTCAAGGGCAGCCCACAGCGCCGCGGCGTGTGCACCCGCGTGTACACCACGACCCCGAAGAAGCCGAACTCGGCTCTTCGGAAGGTCGCCCGCGTGAAGCTGACCAGCCAGGTGGAGGTGACCGCCTACATCCCCGGCGAGGGCCACAACCTGCAGGAGCACTCGATGGTGCTGGTGCGCGGCGGTCGTGTGAAGGACCTGCCCGGCGTGCGTTACAAGATCATCCGCGGGTCGCTCGACACACAGGGTGTCAAGTCCCGCAAGCAGGCGCGTAGCAAGTACGGCGCCAAGAAGGAGAAGAGCTGATGCCGCGCAAGGGGCCCGCTCCCAAGCGTCCATTGGTCAACGACCCGGTCTACGGGTCGCAGCTGGTGACTCAGCTGGTCAACAAAGTCCTGCTGGACGGGAAGAAATCACTGGCCGAACGCATTGTTTATGGTGCGCTCGAACAGGCCAGGGACAAGACCGGCACCGACCCGGTGGTCACGCTCAAGCGTGCTCTGGACAACGTCAAACCCGCACTCGAGGTGCGCAGCCGACGTGTCGGTGGCGCGACTTACCAGGTTCCCGTCGAGGTGCGCCCCGACCGCTCGACCACGCTCGCTCTGCGCTGGCTGGTCAGCTTCTCCAAGGCGCGCCGCGAGAAGACCATGATCGAGCGTCTGGCGAACGAGATCCTCGATGCCAGCAATGGTCTCGGTGCCGCCGTCAAGCGGCGGGAAGACACCCACAAGATGGCCGAGGCGAACCGGGCCTTCGCGCACTACCGCTGGTGAACGACGTCGGCGGCAGCGAGGCCGTCGGCGTAACAACAACAGCAACCAAGCAACCGAAAGAGTGAGCTTCCGTGGCACAGAAGGACGTGCTGACCGACCTGAGCAAGGTCCGCAACTTCGGCATCATGGCGCACATCGATGCCGGCAAGACGACGACGACCGAGCGCATCCTCTACTACACCGGTATCAATTACAAGATCGGTGAGGTGCACGACGGCGCCGCCACGATGGACTGGATGGAACAGGAGCAGGAGCGAGGCATCACGATCACCTCCGCTGCTACCACCACGTTCTGGAAAGACAACCAGCTCAACATCATCGACACCCCCGGGCACGTCGACTTCACCGTCGAGGTGGAGCGCAACCTGCGCGTGCTCGACGGCGCTGTCGCGGTATTCGACGGGAAAGAGGGCGTCGAGCCGCAGTCCGAGCAGGTGTGGCGACAGGCCGACAAGTACGACGTCCCGCGCATCTGTTTCGTCAACAAGATGGACAAGATCGGCGCCGACTTCTACTTCTCGGTGCGCACCATGGAGGAGCGGCTGGGCGCCAACGCGGTGCCGATTCAGCTTCCGATCGGCTCTGAAGGCGACTTCGAGGGCGTCATCGACCTGGTCGAGATGAACGCGAAGGTGTGGCGCGGCGAGACCAAGCTTGGCGAGACCTACGAGACTGTCGAGATCCCCGCCGAACTGCAGGAGAAGGCCGACGAGTACCGCACCAAGCTGCTCGAGGTCGTGGCCGAGACCGACGAAGAGCTGCTGGAGAAGTACTTCGGTGGCGACGAACTCACGGTCGAAGAGATCAAGGGTGCGATCCGCAAGCTGACGATCAACTCCGAGATCTACCCGGTGCTGTGCGGCAGCGCGTTCAAGAACAAGGGTGTGCAGCCGATGCTCGACGCGGTGGTGGACTACCTGCCCTCGCCGCTGGACGTGCTGCCCGCCATCGGGCATGCGCCCGGCAAGGAGGACGAGGAGGTCGTGCGTCACGCGACCACCGACGAGCCGTTCGCGGCGCTGGCCTTCAAGATCGCCACGCACCCGTTCTTCGGCAAGCTGACCTATATCCGGGTCTACTCCGGGACCGTTGACTCCGGTTCTGCGGTCGTCAACGCCACCAAGGGTAAGAAGGAGCGGCTGGGCAAGCTGTTCCAGATGCACTCCAACAAGGAGAACCCGGTGGACAAGGCGTCAGCCGGTCACATCTATGCCGTCATCGGCCTCAAGGACACCACCACCGGTGACACCTTGAGCGACGCGCAGCAGCAGGTCGTGCTCGAGTCGATG
>JAVHWG010000520.1:0-3448 GCA_032159965.1 Mycobacterium sp. | reverse complement strand
GGCGCGGCCCACGCTTACTCGCGGCCGGGTCTGCCGGTCGAGACGCTGATGGTGCCGTCGGCCGCGATGGGCCGCGATATCCCGGTGCGTTTCCAGGGCGGCGGACCGCACGCGGTGTATCTGCTGGACGGTCTTCGTGCCCGTGACGACAACAGTGGCTGGGATATCGAAACCCCGGCGTTCGAGAATTACTACCAATCCGGCCTCTCGGTGGTTATGCCGGTGGGTGGCATGTCGAGCTTCTACACCGACTGGAACGCGCCCGCCGTCGGCAACGGCACCACACAGACCTACCGGTGGGAGACGTTTCTGACATCCGAGTTGCCGAACTACCTCGCCGCCAACAAGGGCATTTCGCCGAGTGGCAACGCGGTGGTCGGGCTGTCGATGTCGGGCAGCTCGGCGCTGATCCTCGCGGCGTATCACCCGGGTCAGTTCAAGTACGCGGGTTCGCTGTCGGGCTTCTTGAACCTGTCGGCGGGTGTGTGGCCGACGCTGGTGGGCTTCGCGATGCGCGACGCCGGCGGGTTCGACGCGAATGCGATGTGGGGACCCGGTGGCGGTCCGGCCTGGGCTCGTAACGACCCGACCGTCAACGTCGGGCGATTGGCCTCGAACGGCACGCGTATCTGGGTGTACTGCGGAAACGGCACACCGTCCGAGCTCGGTGGCGCGGATCTGCCCGCAACGCTGCTGGAGGGCATCACGGCCGACAGCAACCGGGTGTTCCAGTCGAAGTATCAGGCGGCCGGCGGCCGCGGTGGCACGTTCAACTTCGGGAACGGCACCCACTCCTGGGGTTACTGGGGTGCTCAGCTGAACGCGATGAAGCCGGATATTCAGCGCACGCTGGGCGCATAGGCACTGCGCGCGTAGGCGGGGGCCGGGCCGTACGACTGAGCGGCCCGGCCTCTGTGCGCCACAATCGCGGGTATGAGCGACCAGAGCAGCAGAGCCCGCCGACTGTTGCGTTCGATCCGCAAGGAGATACCGGAGGCGCTCGCCGCGGGACAGGACCACGACGACGCCGAGGTCGCCGCAATGCTGCGCGAAATCGGGATCGCGTTGGTCGAGTGCGTGCAGCCGACGCAACTTGTCACGGCGCGGCTGCTGGCGATCGCCGGGCAGTACACCCGCCACACCGTCCGCGTCCTCGTGCTGCCGACTGCGCTGGTGGTCCAGGTAGGCACCGTCGCCTACGAGGTCGAGACAATCATGAAGCCGACGACGCAGTTGAATCTTGCAGGCGAGATCGACGCGATTGCCGATCTGGCGGAGGTCGGCGCGATCACTCCGGCCGACGCGGTGCGGGAAGTCTCCGCGGCACGAACGATGCCGGCACGTTTTGGGCCCGTCGTCACCGTAATCGGTTACACCATTACGACGTTGGGGTTCGGGATGGTGATCAACCCGACGTGGGCGTCGTTGTGGGGTTACGTATTTCTCGGAACGGGGGTCGGTGCGATCCATATTCTGGGCAGGCCGTTCCCGACGCTGAACGCGGTGCTGCCGACGTTGGCGGCGATGGTGGTAACCGTACTGGCGACCTGGTTCGTGGCCGACGCGGCCAACGACGGGTTGCTGCGGGTTATCAGTCCGCCGCTGGTGGCGATTCTGCCGGGCCTGGCATTGACGATCGCTTCGATGGAACTGGCCAGCTCGCAGGTGATCAGCGGTGCCAGTCGACTGATTTACGGTGTGGCGCAACTGATGTTGCTTGTCTTCGGTGTCGGTTTGGGCATCCATCTCGCCGGGCGGGTGGCTCCGCAGGATCCATCGCCGCAAATGGGTGGATGGTCCCTGTATGTCGCGGTGGTCGTCATCGCCATTGGGCTGTACATCTACCTCTCGGCCCCCAAGGGGTCGCTGGTGTGGTTGATGCTGGCGGTCGGTGTGGCATTGGTGGGGCAGGAAGTCGGTGGTCTCTTCCTGCCACCGACGAACGCCGGCGCCGTCGGAGCATTCCTGGTGGTGCCGTTTGCGGCGTTGGCCGCACGGATCAGGAGCTCGCCGCCGGCGATCGTGATGATGCTGGCGGCATTCTGGGCGTTGGTGCCGGGTGCGCTGAGCTTCGAAACACTCGGCGAGGCCGCTGCAGGCGATCGTGACATCTCGACGCTGGGAACCACTGTCGCCGCCATCTTCTCGATCGCGTTGGGCACGCTGGTCGGCTGGAGCGTCTTCACGACGATTCACGGCAGGCGCGGCTCATAGGCGTCACGGCGTTACTGTCGCTAAGACGCGGGCAAAACGAATACCCCTTGCGCTGTGTTACTGGTGTGGCTCCGCCGAAGACTTGCGGTCACGGACATTTCTCGGAGTCGATGCGGACAACGCCGAAGACGACGTTCGTCTGCGACGTAAAGGTCTCGCCGGCAGGGGGAGTCGAGGAGCACACCTGCCAGTTCCGGTCCATGACCTGATGCCGGCCCTGGCCGGTGAGGTCCTTGGAGGTTGAAACGAACATCGGATTGCCCGTCACCGCTTGAAGGTCGTCTTGGGCCGTCTGCAGGTCTTTACCGACCTCGTTGGGCATGGTCCAACTCTTGGCCTCGGACTCATTTGATTGCGACGAACTGTCATGCACGGTGACGGTCGCGGGTGATTTTGTCCCGCCACCGCAACCGGCAAGTGTTATTGCCAGACCGCTCAACGCAGCAATATAAATGACACGCATCATTCCCTGATCCCCCTAGAACTCGTGCAACCGATATCCCACCACACAATGCGAAACGGCAAGCCCAAGTGTTGTAATGCGTTCGCGCGACTTGTAATTGATGACGCCCACCGTGAGGGGTAGACGATGGAACAGGCTGAGGTTCTGATCGCCGCGTTGCTCGTCGCGGTGGTGGGTCTGAGCGTGCTGGCGTCGCGGCTGTCGGTGCCGTACCCGATCCTGCTGATCATCGGTGGCGCCTTGTTCGGGTTCATTCCCGGCGTACCTCAGGTGCAGCTCGATCCGGAGATCGTACTCGTCCTGTTCTTGCCGCCGCTGCTCTACAAATCCGCATTCTTCAGCAATTTCAACGACTTTCGGGCCGATCTGCGTGCGCTGACCTTGAGCACCGTCGCGCTGGTGCTCGCGACGATGGGCGCGGTCGCCGTCATAGCCCACTCGGTGATCCCCGGAATGTCGTGGCAAGCCGCCTTCGTGCTGGGCGCGATCGTCTCGCCGACCGACCCCGTCGCGGCGTCGACAATCCTCAGGCGCCTGGAAGCTCCCCGCCGGCTCGTCAGCGCCGTGGAAGGCGAAGGCCTGTTCAACGATGCCACCGCGCTGGTCGCCTACCGCGTCGCGGTGGCCGCCGTGGTTGCCGGAACGTTCTCGCTCGTCGACGCCGGGATCAAGTTCGTCGTCGGAATTGCCGGCGGCGTTGCCGTCGGGCTGGTCGTCGGCTGGGTGTCCGCTCGGATCCGTGCCAGGGCCAGCGACCCGCAGGTCAGCGTG
>JAVHWG010000507.1:0-16107 GCA_032159965.1 Mycobacterium sp. | reverse complement strand
GACGCTGACGTTCGCGGGTTCCCGCCAAGGTGTGACTCGGACCCTGCCCCTCGAGATCTACGTCCAGCGGGAGGCCGACGCCGACGCCGCGGTCGCCTTATCGGTCCTGCTCGTGCTTGTCGCCGCTGTGGTCGTAGTGGCTGTCGGGGCGCGCCGGTTCGGCGTTGGTGAGCAGACCCGATGACCGGCCTGCAGGTCCGCGCACAGGTGCCCGAGCGAGACGTCGACGTCGAGTTCGATGTGGCTCCAGGCCAGGTCGTCGCTCTGATTGGACCGAACGGCGCGGGCAAATCGACGGTGCTGCACACGATCTCGGGGCTGCTGCGGCCGGATCACGGGTTGGTCCGGTCGGGCACGCGGGTGTTGACCGATACCGACTCGGGAGTCTTCGTGCCCGCTCATGCGCGGCAAATCTGTCTGCTGCTGCAGGAAGCATCCTTGTTTCCGCACCTGTCGGTCATCGACAACGTCGCATTCGGGCCGCGCAGCCGTCGCGTAGGCAGGCGGCGCGCGCGACAGACAGCCCAGGGGTGGCTTGCCCAGGTGGACGGCGCTGAGCTGGCTGATCGTGCTCCAAGCGAGTTGTCGGGCGGGCAGGCGCAGCGCGTGGCCATCGCACGCGCCTTGGCCACCGACCCCGACGTCCTGCTGCTCGATGAGCCGCTTGCGGGTCTGGACGTCGGCGCCGCGGCGGCGATCCGGACGGTGTTGCGGCCAGTGCTGGCCCGGGGCACCCGAGCCGCCGTCCTGGTCACTCATGACCTGATCGACGTGCTCACGCTGGCCGACAGGGTGCTGGTGATGGAATCGGGCCGGATTGTCGAAACCGGTGACACCGCACAGATCGCCACCGCACCGCGCAGCGCGTTTGCCGCCAAGATCGCCGGCGTCAACCTGATCAGCGGCACGGTCGCGTCGGACGGCACGCTGGTAGCCGAGGACGGCACGCGCTGGCACGCGGCCGACCCGGGCGGGGCCGGCCTCGCGGCCGGTCTGCGGGGCGTTGCCGTATTCCGCCCGTCTGCGGTCGCGGTGTTCCGCGACGCCCCTCGAGGCAGCCCTCGCAATTCGGTGTCGGTGATCGTGGCTGCGTTGGAGACGAGCGGGTCACACGTTCGTGTGCGCGCCGCCGGGCCGACCGACCATGCGCCGGGAATCGCCGCCGAGATCACGCCGGAGGCAGCGGCGGAGCTACGGCTTGCGGCGGGCGACTCGGTCCACTTCGTCGTAAAGGCGCACGAAGTCGCGATTCATCCCGTCTGACCGCGCTCAACTCTTACCATCTCTTACTTGCGTCACGGCGGTAACACGGTAGTTTCGTCGTCATGGAATCGCCGGAGGGGAAGTTTCCACATACGGGGCTGTGGAAGAGGTTCGCGACGACCGCTATTGCCAGCGCGATGGCCGTCATTTTGCCGATAGGCGTTGCATTGGCCGATCCGCCACCTGCACCGCCGTCCGACACCAACAGCCCGGCGCCGCCGGCTGAGCCCGCACCGCCGACTGATCTGCCGCCGCAGCTGCCGCCGGGCACACCGCCTCCTCCTGACAGCCCTCCGCCTCCCGACGGCGAGGTGCCGCCACCGCCGCCCCAGGAGCCCGGTCGGGTCAACGTTCCCGCGGGCGCGTTTAGTTACCTGTTGCCCGCGGGTTGGGCCGCCGGCGACGCGACCCGGATCAGCTATGGACAGGCGGTCCTGCTGAAGGTGCCGCCGCAGGGTCAGACGCCACCGCCCGATACCAGCGTTCTTCTGGGCAAGCTCGATCTGCGGTTGTTCGCGGGCGCCGAGCAGGACAACCAGAAGGCCGCGATCCGGCTCGCCTCGGACATGGGCGAGTTCTACATGCCCTTCCCCGGAACACGCATCAACCAGTCGACCGAACCTCTGGACGCGGGCGGCATGCCCGGCGCGTCCGCGTACTACGAGGTGAAGTTCACCGATACGAACAAGCCGAACGGTCAGATCTGGGCAGCAGTGGTCGGCTCGGTCACCCCCCGCGTCGGTACCCAGCCCGCGCAGAACAACCGTTGGTTCGTGGTCTGGATCGGGTCAGCCACCAATCCTGTCGACAAGGTTGCGGCGAAAGCCCTGACCGAATCGATCCGGCCGTATACCGCGCCGCAGCCACCGCCGCCGCCTGAGGGTGGCGCTCCCGGCGCTCCCGGCGCTCCGGGTGCGCCTCCGGGCCAGCCGGGCGCGCCTCCGGCGCCGGGGTCGGCCCCGGTCGGCGTCCCAGTGCCGGTGAACCCGGACACCGCGCCGGGAATGGTTCCCCCGGCGTAGCGGGGCCGTGCCGTCGTGACCACGACGATGACGGCATGGCGGGTCGAGAGGCCCGGTCCGATGAGCACCCGGCCCCTCGACCGGGTCACCGCCGAGATACCTCGTCCCGCGGACGACGAGTTGCTGGTCGCCATCCGCGCGTGCGGCGTGTGCCGCACGGATCTGCACGTCTCCGAAGGGGACCTCCCCGTCCATCGGGACGGGGTGATCCCCGGCCACGAGGTGGTGGGCGAAGTGGTCGAGGTCGGCAGCGGGGGCGGGGGTGGGTTCTCCGTCGGTGACCGTGTCGGGATCGCCTGGTTGCGGCACACGTGCGGCCGGTGCCGGTTCTGCGTGCGCGGCCACGAGAACCTGTGTGCCGAGTCCAGGTACACGGGCTGGGATGCCGACGGTGGCTACGCCGAGTTCGCCACTGTGCCATCCGCGTTCGCCCTTCGCCTGCCGGAAGGATATTCCGACGCGGAGCTAGCGCCGCTGCTGTGCGCTGGCATCATCGGCTACCGGTCGCTGCTGCGCGCCGACGTGCCCCCGGGCGGCCGGCTGGGCCTGTACGGCTTCGGCGGCAGTGCTCACATCACCGCCCAGGTCGCGCTTGCACAGGGCATCGAAGTCCATGTGATGACTCGCGGCGCTGCGGCTCAGGAGTTGGCCCGCACCCTGGGCGCGTCATCGGTACAGGGCTCGGCCGACCGGCCACCGGTGCCGCTGGACGCGGCAATCCTGTTCGCGCCGGTCGGCGACCTGGTGCTGCCCGCGCTCGAGGCCCTGGACCGTGGGGGCACCCTCGCGGTCGCCGGGATCCACCTCAGCGACATCCCCGCACTCAACTATCAGCGACACCTGTTCCAAGAGCGGCAGTTGCGATCGGTGACGTCCAATACCCGAGCGGACGCGCGTGAGTTTCTGGCCGTCGCCCAGCGCCACCGCATCGAGGTCAGCCATCCGACGTATCCGCTGGACCACGCCGACCGCGCGCTACTCGACCTGGCCGACGGGCGCATCGCGGGCGCCGCGGTCCTGCTTACTTGACGCCCGGCCTGCGACTCAGGTGGCCAGGTGAAATACCAGCGCGGCGGCCAGCGCACCCAAGCCGTTCAAGGACCAGTGCAGCGCTATCGGCGCGATCAGGCTGCCACTGCGCCTGCGCAGCCAGGTGAAAATGAACCCGGCGGCGGCGGTGGCAGCGACGGCCAACACGATGCCGATTACTTCCCCGACCAATCCGACCCCGAAGAGTCTGGTGAATCCAACGTTGCTGCTGGTCAGGCCAAGCGATGTGGCAATGTGCCACAGCCCGAACAACGCCGAACCGGCCGCCGCGACGCCGCGGAAACCCCACGCCCTGTCAAGCGTGCCGTGCAGCGCGCCGCGGAATGCGAGTTCCTCCGGGATCACCGTTTGCAACGGGATGATCACCATCGACGCGATCAACGCGCCCGACACTGTCGCGTAGTGGTTGTTCATGAACATCGGCCGCGTCCAGGGCAGCAGCGCGCCCACGGCGATCACCGTCAGCACCAGCACCACCGCGCCGATCGCGTACCACATGCCGCTCTTCCAGTGCTCGCGGCCCAGGCCAAGCTCCGACCAGCCCAACCCGCGCGACTTCATCAGTACCAGCAGTCCGACGGCAGCAGCGGGCACGGTGGCGACGCTGGCCCACGGTGTCGTGAAATGCGCGATCACGTTCGTCGACGCCAGCACCACCACGACCACGGCAATGTCGACATAAATCCGGAAGTGGTGCAGCGCCGCCAGCTGGTGGACGATCGGGTGGGGTTCCTCGACCGTGCTCACGACAGACATAGTGCCGACGAGTTTACCTGGCCTTCCGACCTGCCCTCCGACCCAGAATCGCCGCGCCAGGCGTCGCCCACGCTGCATTACTGTGACGACCGTGCTGGGAGAACCGTCCGGCGATTTGCCACTCGCCGGGGTGCGCGTGCTGGACCTCGCGGTCGGCCACGGCGACGCGGTGACCCGCCTGCTCGCAGATCTCGGTGCTGACGTCCTCAAGATCGAGCCGCCCGCCGGCAGCCCGGCGCGCGACGCCCGGCCTGCGGTCGCGGGCACGTCCATCGCATTCGCGCTGCACAACGCGAACAAGCGCAGCGCGGTCCTCGACTCCGGCGACGATGACGACCGCCGGCAGTTCCTGGACCTCGTCGGCGACGCTGACATCCTCGTCGATGACGGAATACCAGGGCAGGCAGCAGCATTCGGCACGACAGCTGCGGAGTTGGCATCGCGTTTCGAACAGCTTGTCGTGTTGTCGGTGACCGACTTCGGTTGTTCAGGTCCGCGTGCGTCATGGCGCGCAACCGATCCGGTCCTCTACGCGATGTCCACCGCGTTGTCTCGGTCGGGCCCGCCGACCGGCGCACCGGTCTTGCCGCCTGATGGCATCGCTTCGGCCACTGCCGCAGTGCAGGCCGCCTGGGCGGTCCTGGCCGCGTACTACCACCGGCTTCGTGGCGGCACGGGCGATTACATCGACTTCTCCCGTTTCGAGGGCGTCGTGCAGGCTCTTGATCCACCGTTCGGCGCGATGGGCCAGGCCGCGTCGGGCCAGTCACCGGCGGGCACGTGGCGTGGCCGGCCACGCAACCAGGACGTATATCCGATCTTCGCGTGCCGTGACGGATTCGTACGGCTCTGCGTCCTGTCGCCGCGGCAATGGCATGCGATGCGGGCGTGGCTCGGCGAGCCCGAGCAGTTCCGGGATCCGCGCTACGACAAGCTCGGCGCGCGATTCTCGGCGGCCCGCGAGATCGGCACGCTCACTGCAGAGTTGTTCGCCGACAAGACCATGGACGAGCTGGTGGAATCCGGGCAACAGTATGGGATTCCGATCGCCGCGGTGCTGACGCCGGCAGAGGCATTGTCGTCCGGGCACTTCCGCTCGGTAGGCGCGCTGACGACGGTGCAGGTCGCCCCCGACGCGACCGTCGATGCTCCCGTCGGACCGTTCGTCATCGACGGTCAGCGAATGGGCCTGCGAACGCCCGCACAGGATGCAGGTGGCGACATCGCCGGATGGGCCGGACCTGTCCTACCGGCTACCGCGGGGCAGACCGCCGACCGGCCGTTCGACGGGCTGCGGATCCTGGACCTCGGTGTCATCGTCGCCGGGGGAGAACTTGGGCGCTTGTTCGCCGACCTCGGTGCGGAGGTGATCAAGGTGGAGAGCGCGGCGTATCCGGACGGACTGCGGCAGTCCCGCGCCGACCAGGCGATGAGTGAGTCCTTCGCATGGACCCATCGCAACGAGTACGGCCTCGGCCTGGACCTGCGAAACCCGACTGGGGCAGCGCTCTTTCGGCGCCTGGTCGCCAAATCGGACGCGGTGTTCGCGAACTTCAAACCGGGAACGCTTACTGCACTCGGTTTCCCCTACAGCGCCCTGCGAGAACTGAACCCGGGCATCGTGCTCGCCGAAAGCAGTGCCTTCGGCGACACCGGACCGTGGAGCAACCGAATGGGATACGGGCCGCTGGTGCGGGCGGTCACCGGCGTCACCCGGCTGTGGACGGGCGAGGACACCGACGGTGGGGCGCCGTTCCTGGACGCGGTGACGATCTTCCCCGACCACGTCATCGCGCGCATCGTCGCGCTGGGCGCACTTGCGTCCTTGGTGCGGCGCGAGCGAACCGGTGCCGGTGCGCACGTGCACATTTCGCAGGCTGAGGTCGCCATCAACCAACTGGACACCGCTTACGTCGCCGAACAGGTCCGACTTGCCGGGCTCGCAGTGGCAGACGACCAAGCGGCCCATCTGGTGTATCCCTGCGCCGGCGAGGACGAATGGTGTGTGATCTCGCTTCGCGATGATGCGCACCGGTCCGCGGCGATCCGCACCGCAGGCGGCCTCGACATCGCTGCGTGGGCCGCGTCATTGGACAAAGTCGAGGTCGCTGAACGCCTCCAGGCGGCCGGGGTGCCCGCCGGTCCGATGAACCGGTCGGTCGAGGTGCTCAACGATCCGCAGATCGTGGCGCGAAAAGTGTTCACCGACATGGCGCACCCCCTGTTCGACGCAACGCTGCCCGCCGAGGCCGGCCCCGCGCCGTTTCGCCACATCCCACCTGCCGAACAGCGGCCGGCACCCGTCCCCGGGGAACACACTCGCGACGTGTGCCAGAAGGTACTCGGCCTCGACGCCGCCGAAATCGATAATCTGATCGACGACGGTGTGCTGTTCGCGCCGCCGCCACCACGAAAGTGAGCTGATGGCAATCAATCCCCGGACCCCGGTACTGGTCGGCTCAGGTCAGGTGAACGAACGCGGTGACGGCGAGTCGCCTGACCCCGTCGGCCTGATCGCCGCAGCGGCACGGGCGGCCGTCGGGCCTCGGGTGTTGCAGGCTGTCGACTCCATCCGCATCGTCAGCATCCTGTCGTGGCGGTACCGCGACCCGGGGCTGCTGCTCGGGCCGCAGATCGGTGCGCACAAGTACACCACCCGCTACACCGGCGCAGGCGGGAATATGCCGCAAACTCTGGTAAACCAGGCCTGCCTTGACATTCAGCGCGCCCGGGCTGACGTCGTCCTGATCGGTGGTGGCGAAAGGTGGCGCACTCGAATGCGATTGCGCGGCGAGGGCCGTAAGCCGGACTGGCCCGTCCAGGACGACGCGGTGCCGATGGCCGACGGTGTCGACGAGCTGCAGATGGTCGGACCGGCCGAGCAGCGGATCCAGCTCGTCCTGCCGGTCCACGTCTACCCGATGTTCGAGCAGGCGCTGCGGATCGCTGCGGGTGAGTCGTCGGAGGCCCACATTCGGCGCATCGGCGAGCTGTGGTCGCAATTCAGTGCGGTGGCAGAACACAATCCGGATGCGTGGGTCCGCCGCCGCTACACCGGGGACGAGATCTCACAACCCAGGCCGGACAACCGGATGATCAGTTGGCCCTACACCAAGCTGATGAACTCGAACAACATGGTTGAGCAGGGCGCCGTCGTCGTGTTGGCGTCTGCCGATGCCGCCGAGCGCCTCGGGATTCCCGAAGACGAATGGGTGTTCCCCTACGCGGGAACGGATTCGCACGACACCTATGCGCTCGGGGAGCGGTTCGACATGCACAGTTCGCCCGCGATCAGGATCGCGGGCCGGCGTGCGCTGGAACTTGCGGGATGCGGGGTCGACGACGTCGATTTCGTCGACCTGTATTCCTGCTTCCCGTCCGCAGTACAGGTCGCCGCAAAGGAGTTGGGCCTGCCTGTCGGCGACCCTGACCGCCCACTCACCGTCACCGGCGGCCTCACCTTCGCAGGCGGCCCGTGGAACAACTACGTCACCCATGCCATCGGCACCATGCGCAGCAAGCTCATCCACAACCCGGGCAGCCTCGGACTGATCACCGCCAACGGGGGTTTCCTGACCAAACACAGCATGGGCGTCTACGGCACGGCGCCGCCGGGGGGTGAATTCCGTTGGGAAGACGTGCAAGCCGAGGTCGACAGGGAACCCACTCGCGTGGCTGTGGAGCAGTACCACGGCGTCGGCACCGTGGAAACGTGGACCACACCGTACGACCGCGACGGCAGCCCCGAGAAGACGTTTCTCGCGGTTCGCACTGCTGCGGACGCACGCACGCTTGCAGTGATGACCGCGCGCCCGGACGTCGATGCTTCGGTCTGCGAAGACATCGCGGGTGCCAAGGTTCAGGTGAATGCCGACGGGACGGCGAGACTCGGCTAGGCGCCCGCCGAATCAGCCGGGCACAGGGGTGTATTCGGGAGTGAAGCCATCCGGGGAGAACGTAAAGCCCTTGTGGCTGACCTCGTTCTGGCAGGACACACCGGATTCTTGGACGTTGCAGCGGAAACCGCCGGCCGCCAACGTCCTAGTGAAATCCAGCCTCGGCGGTGCGCCCGCCGGCGGGCCGAAACCGGGCGGGTCCAGCCGCACGAACACGGCGTCACCGTCGCCGATCTCCACCGCGTTCGGAGCGACGTCCTGTCCGTCGTCGGTCCGAACGGTGTCAGGTGCGCCGGTGATTCTCAGGGGTTGCGTCCCGCCGGCGGACTGGCAGCCTGCCGTCGAATGGGGGAAGATCGCGCAGTTCCATTTCCCGCTCGGGGTTGTGAAGTAATAACCCCTGCTGTCGTCGGTGTTGACGTAGAAGTCGAACGCGTTCGCCAGATTGGGGTCAACGCGGGCCCCCGGCGCTGAGGACGACGGGGCGACCGCCTCGGTACGCGGGCCTTCCGGTGTGTTGACCACGGATATGTGGGCGCACCCCGCGGCGAGGGCAGCAGCCGCCGCACACGCCGCAATCCGATTACTAATCAGGATCGACCTTCTTCTCGGCACGGTGATCAGCGAGGATCGGCTACGACGTTGTCAGCGGGATTTGTAGATCGACCAATTGCTCGACGACGACGGGTTCCCGTGACTTGATCAGTGCCTTGATGTCGTCGACGACGTCCCACACGTTGACGTTCATCCCGGCGAGGACCCGGTTCTGCCCGTCGAGCCAGAACGCGATGAATTCGCGCTTATCGAGGTCGCCGCGGAACACCACCCGTTCATAATCCGGTGCGTGACCGACGTACTCCATGCCCAGGTCGTACTGGTCGGTGAAGAAGTAGGGCAGCTCGTCGTATTTCGCCTCGTTGCCCAGCATTGTCTGGGCGGCGACGGCGGGCTGATTGAGCGCGTTGGCCCAGTGTTCGGTGCGAATCCGGGTATCGAAGAACGGGTGCTCGGCCGCGGCGATGTCACCGACCGCGAAGATGTCGGGATCGCTGGTGCGCAGCGCCGCGTCCACCAGAACGCCACCGTAGCCGGTCTTTAAGCCCGCCTGTTCGGCGAGCTCGATGTTGGGTGTTGCTCCGACCGCGACGAGCACGGCATCAGCGGGCAACGTAGATCCGTCGGCGAGCCTGAGTCCGGTCGCGGCGCCGGATTCGGTCGTGATCTCGGCGACGTTCGACTCGAGGCGCAGGTCCACGCCGTGCGCGCGATGCAGGTCAGCGAAAACCTCTGCGGCCTCGGCGCCGAGCGCGGCGAGCAGGGGGAGCCGCGCCGTCTCGACGACGGTCACGTCGACATCGTTGCCGCGCGCGCCGGCCGCAACCTCCAGCCCGATCCACCCGGCACCGACGACCGCGAGCGAAGATCCTCCACGCAGGGCGGACTTCAGGTCGGCGGCGTCGTCGTACGTGCGCAAGTAGTGCACGCCAGCGGCATCCGCACCGGGGATTCGTGGGCGTCGCGGTCGCGAGCCCGTTGCCAGCAGCAGCTTGTCGTAGGCCACGGTGTCGCCGTTCGCGAGGACAACCGTGTGAGCAGGCCGATCGATCGCCGTGACTTCCGTTCCCGGTCGCCACTCGACGTTGCAATCCCGGTACCAGTCCGAATCGTGCACGGTGAAGTCGTCGAGCGCCTTCTTGTCTGCGAGAAATTCCTTCGACAAGGGAGGACGCTCGTAGGGGAGATGGTCCTCGTTCCCAATCACCACAATGTTGCCGCCAAAGTCGTTGGCCCGCATAGCCTCTGCAGCCTTGGCTGCCGCCAGGCCACCGCCGACGATGACGAAATTAGACGACTCTGTCATCTCGACGAGACTACTCGCGGTCTCGGGCAGCTCACCGCCGACCGGTCACCGCGGGCTTAGACGCCCAGCATCGTGCGCAGCGAGCGCGCGTTCTCTACGGCGTAACCATGGCCGTCATTGTTGAAGTAGACCAGCACGTCACGGCCCTGCGCGTCCCACTCGGTGATCCGGTCTGCCCACCACCTCAAGTCGTCGTCCGAATACGAACCGGCGTAGAGGTTTTCCCGATCCGGTCCGTGCATGCGGACGTACACGGTGTTCGCCGTCGCCCGCGGTACGCAATGCAGGCCGGCACCGCTCATCACCACATAGGCCGCACTGTGCCGCTCCAACAAGCGGTATACGGCGTCGTCGTCCCACGACGGATGACGCAGCTCGACGGCTACCGGGATCCAGTCCGGCATCAGGCTGAGGAACTGGCCGAGCCGGGCATCGTCGCGACGCTGTTCGGGATGCAGTTGTACCAGCAGCATTTCGCGTCGATCTCCCAGTTCACGCCAGCACCTCTCGAACCTCTCCACCCACGGCTCCGCAGAAGTCAGCCGGCGGAAGTGGGTCAGGCCGCGATGCGCTTTGACCGACATCCTGAAGCCGTCTGGAAGACGCTGGCGCCAGCCTGCGAACGTCGAATCTTTGGGCCATCGATAGAAGCTCGCGTTGAGTTCGACTGTGTCGAACTCACCGGCATAGACAGCCAGCCGTTTGGACACCGGTGTGCGTTCTGGGTACAGCACGCCTGACCAGTGGTCGTAGGACCAGCCGGACGTTCCGATGCGGATCACGCCGCAGAGTCTGGCTCGGTCAGCTCGTCGAGGTCGGGAAGCGGCCGGCTGCAGATCTCGGCGGCTTCGGCCGGGGAAATGCCCAACATGATCAGGACGTCCTGGGTGACCCGGTCGGCGGCGGCGGCGTCGTCGCGGTCCGGCTGGTCGGCGAGCAGCTGACCGAGGCCCAACAAGGAACCGCCGGCGACCGCAAGTCCCAGCGCAGGATCGTCGACCGTGAACCGGCCTGCTGCAGCGGCGGAGACGATGTCGCGCAACGCCCGGGGCGCCAGGCCGCGGTCGGCGGAGATCAGTGTCAGCCCGCCGTTCAGCATCACGCGGGCCAGATCGGGGCGGTGGCGGAACAGCCGTCCGGTCAGCCGGAAGCTACGCGCGAAGGTCACGGCGGGATCCTCGCCCTTTTCCGTGAGCCGGTCGAGCAATGCGCCGTGGCCGTCCAGCACTTCGTTGATCGCGGCCTGGAAGAGCTGCTCCTTGCTGTCGAAATGGTTGTAGAACGAACCCATCCCCACGTCGGCCGCCTGCGTGAGTTCGAGCACCGGCACGTTGAGCTTGCCGGCGGCCACGAAGGCCTGGGCTGCCTGGATGAGAGCCGCTCTGGTCCGCATCTTGCGGCGTTCCAGACGACTCTCCCGTGGTGCCTGAGGCAACGTCATGTACCCGATGGTACCAAGCTATCCTCAATCCTGACGAATTCGTCAGAACTACTTGACTGACGAGGCTCTCATAGGTGACGATATCGTCAGTCAAGCGAGGAGACCCGTGCATACCCACGTCGACGTCCATAAGGGCCTACACAGCCACCGCGGCGGCCTTAAAGGTGAACACCGTGACCGCTCAACCAATCCGCTGATCAAAGTCCGCGATTTGGCCTGGCTCGAATTCGAGAAACCCGACCTTGACCGCGCCGAGCAATTCGCTCGGGCGTTCGGATTCGGGACCGTCCTGCGGACCGCAGACGAGCTGCAGCTGCGCGGTACCGACCCAGGGTCGCCGTGCGTCATCATCCGTCGAGGCCCCAGAACGCGATTCGTAGGCCCCGCGTTCGCCGTCCACGACGATGCCGACATCACCAGGCTCGCGACGCTGACCGGAGCCGAGACCCGTGCGCTGCCCGAGTCGATAGGCGGCGTCGTCGTGGATCTGCGTGACCCGAACGGAATGCCGGTCCGCGTGGTCGCCGGCACCGAACCACTTGCCGAGCTCCCGGGGCAGCAGCCTCACGTCTTCAACGTCGGCGGCGATCTGCGGCGCGTCAACGCCACCCAGCGCCCGCCCCACCAGCCCGCCCGCGTGCGACGCCTGGGCCATGTCGTGCTGCAGAGCACCAAGTACGCAGAATCCCTGGATTGGTACCTCGACCATCTCGGGTTGATCGTCAGCGACTTCCTCTATTACTCGGGCCAACGCGAGCGGGGTCCGGTCATGAGCTTCATCCGTTGCGACCGCGGGTCGACGCCGGCCGATCACCACACGCTGGCATTGGTGCTGGGTCCGTCGAACCGGTATGTGCACTCCGCCTACCAGGTCTGCGACCTCGACGCCGTCGCCGCCGGCGGCGAATATCTGAACGAGCTGGGCTACCAACGGTCGTGGGGGATCGGCAGACACATCCAGGGCAGCCAGATCTTCGACTATTGGCGCGACCCCGACGGCTTCATGGTCGAACACTTCACCGACGGCGACATGTTCGACTCGACAGTGCCGGCCGGCTGGGCGCCCATGACGGCGTCCGGGCTCTCCCAATGGGGACCACCGGTGACCAAAGATTTTTTGGGAATCGCACCCAACAGGGACTCCATCCGAGAACTGCGGTCGATGCTGACCTCGATTCGCGACGACAACGAGTTCGACATCACCCGCTTACGCGGACTATTGAAAGTGGCACGGACATGAGCATTTCGATCTACCGCACCTCCGACGGCTGGTGGGCGGGCGCGCCTGACGGCGTCGCCAGGATCGAAACCGACGCGGCCACGACGGCTGAGCTGCTGACAGACCGGACGGCGATCGAGCACACGGCAGCGAGTCCCTCGACGATTCCGGTGGAGACGCTCGAATTGCGCTCACCGGTCACGGCACCGTGCCGCGTGGTGGCCCAGATGACGAACTTCACGTCACATGTCCTGGATGCGGGCATGAATCCCAAAGGCGTGCCGCTCACCTTCTTTCGCAAAGCGTCCGGCTCCGTCACCGGTCCGGGCGCCGACATCGTCAAGCCCGCTCACGTTCGTCTGCTCGACTACGAGGTCGAGATCGGGTTGGTGATCGGCCGGGACATGCCGGTCGGCACGACGATCTCGGCTGAGAACCTCGCCGATTATGTCTGCGGACTGGTAGTGACCAATGACGTCTCCGCACGCGACGTCCAGTTGACGAAAACGCAGTTCTACGAGGCAAAGTCGTATCCGACATTCACACCGGTCGGCCCCGCGCTGGTCCTGCTGGACGCCGACGAACTCGGCCGGTTCGGCGAGTTGCACATGCAGCTGCGCGTGAATGGAGAGATCCGCCAGGACTCCATCGTGGAGGGCGACATGATCTACCGGCCTGCAGAGGCACTGAAGGCCCTCAGCAGGTTCCAGCACCTGTCGGCGGGCGATCTTGTGCTGACGGGCACACCAGTGGGCACCGCCCTGTCCGCACCCGCGAAGACGGTGCAGAAGATCGCGTCCCTGCTGCCCGAGGACGTCAAGTGGAAGCTGTTCTTCAAGGGGCAGTCGAAGAACACCAAATACCTGCGTGACGGCGACGTCGTCGAAGCGACCGTCAGCACCGAGGACGGGAAGATCGACCTTGGCACGCAGCGAAACACAGTCAGGTTCGGGTGAGCGAGATCCCGGCAGAGGTCCCCGTCGTCATCGTCGGCGCCGGGCCCACCGGCATCACCGCCGCGACCCTCCTTGCGCAATACGGAGTGGAGTGTCTGGTTCTCGATCGCTGGACTGACGCATATCCGCAGCCGCGCGCCATTCACCTCGACGACGAGGTCTACCGAATCCTCGGTCGCCTCGGCGTGGCCGACGGGTTCTCCGCCATTTCCCGCCCCGCGCTCGGGCTTCAGCTTCTCGACCGGGACATGCGTATCCTCGCGGAGTTCCAGCGCGATTCGACCGTGAGCAGCAACGCGTATCCGCAGGCGAACATGTTCGACCAGCCCCGGTTGGAGGCGGTGCTGCGGGAGAATCTGAAACGCCATCCGCAGGCGAGGCTGTGCGGCGCGTGCGAGGTCACCGATGTCGCCGCGCTCGGGCAGCGCCAGCTGGTCACGTTCACCAATCGGGCGACCGGCGACGAGCATCGCGTCGAGGCGAGGTATGTACTCGGCTGCGACGGGGCGAACAGTCTGGTGCGCGCCAAGATTGGCGTGTCGATGGACGATTTGAACTTTCAGCAGCGGTGGCTGGTCGTCGACGTCGAGACCGAGGCGCACCTGCACCAGTGGGATGGTGTCCACCAAGTGTGCGATCCCCGGCGCGCGGGGACGTTCATGCGCGGTGGCGACACTCGTTACCGGTGGGAGTTCAGATTGCTCGCCGGCGAGACGACCGCCGACTTCGACCGCGTGGAGACGCTGTATCCGCTGATCCGACCATGGGTGGACGGCATTTCACCCGATCAGCTCGAGATCGTTCGCGTCTCCGAATACACCTTCCGCGCGCAGTTGGCGCAACATTGGCGCCGTGGCGATGTCTTCCTGCTCGGCGACGCGGCCCATCTCACTCCGCCGTTCATCGGTCAGGGTATGGGAGCGGGCCTTCGCGACGCGATGAATCTCTGCTGGAAACTTGCCGCGGTGCAGAACGGATGGCTGCCGTCGACCGCGGTGGAAACCTATGAGCAAGAACGTAAGCCGCACGTGCGGCACGTCATACGGTTCGCCCTCGCGGTCGGGCGCACGATGACCGCCGGCGGCGAGCTCGGCAACCTCGTACGACGCGTCGTGCTGCCGCGCCTGCACTTGATCCCGGGGCTGCGGGACAAGGTCGTCGACAGCAGAACTCCGCCCCTTCACCGCAGCGCACTGATTTCGAGGAGGCGCGGACGCCGACACCTGGCAGGCATGCTGTGCCCCAACCCCGTTGTGTCCGAGGGCGAACGCTTCGATGCCGTCGTAGGCCATAGGTTCGCGGTCGTCACGTCGGCAGCGCTCAGTGACCAACAACGCGAGGCGCTGAGCCGGCGCGGCGCCGTCGTGGTATTCGCAGAACCAGGCGGCGAGCTGGCTCGATGGCTACGCGCCGGACGCGCCGCGACTGCCGTCGTCCGACCCGACGGGACCGTGCTGTGCGCCGGTCGCAACAGTGCCGACATATGTTCTGCCGTACCCGTTTTCTCTCCCGAGGGGACGTTAGCCGATGCGTAGGCGTATCGATGTACCGGTGTACCGAGACAACCTGTACTGCAGGGGCGCGATCGTCGACCCCTACCCGCACTACACACGTCTGCGTCAGCTCGGACCGGTGGTGTGGCTGAGCAAGCAGCGGGTGTACGCCCTGCCGCGGTTCGCGGAGTGCAAGACCGTGCTGCGCGACGACCAGACGTTCATCTCGGGTGAGGGAGTGGCACTGAATCTCTTCGCCAACAAGTTGTCTCGTGGTACCACACTCAACAGTGACGGCGCCGAGCACGACCGCCGACGCAAGCTGGTCGCACACCGACTGCTGCCGCGCGCGTTGCGGGCGATGACCGACGATATCGAACGGCAGGCCGAGCAGATCGTTGCAGCGGCAGTCGCGCAGACCGAGGTGGACGGCGTGGCCGATCTCGCCCGTCCGCTACCGCTGTCGATCGTGCCCGACCTCGTGGGATGGCCCAAGGACAGCCGCGCAAATCTCCTGCGTTGGGGTGCAGCGACATTCGACTTCCTCGGTCCGGCCAACCGTTTCTTCGCAAGTTCCACGGTGGCCAGCCTGCAAATGGTGCGGTTCTCACGAGATGTGGTGCGGCACAGGTCGGTGGCCGACGGAAGCATGGGCCACGACATTCTCGTCGCGGCCGACGAAGGAAAGCTTCCACATGACGAATGCTCTGCCCTGATGGTCGACTACCTGGTGCCGTCTCTGGACACCACCATCAGCGGGATCGCACACGCGTTGGCACTGTTCGCGATGTATCCCGACCAGTGGAAGCTTCTGCGCGCGGAACCGTCCCTGCTTCCGAACGCGATCAACGAGGTCTTGCGGTTCGAGTCTCCTCTGCGCGCGTTCGGCCGAAAGGTATCTCAGCCCTGTGCGATTGCGGGTGTCGACATTCCGGCGGGTGCTCGGGTGCTGGTGCTGTACGCGTCGGCGAACCGTGACGAACGGGAATGGGAAGAACCTGAGCGGTTCGACATCACGCGAGATGCGAACCGGCAGTTGGGCTTTGGGCATGGCGCCCACGCATGCGCGGGGCAAGGGCTGGCCCGCGTGGAAACTCAGGCCTTGCTGAGCGCGCTGATGGACAGGGTCGAGCGGATAGAACTTGCGGGG
>JAVHWG010000135.1:0-3315 GCA_032159965.1 Mycobacterium sp. | reverse complement strand
GCGGCAGGAACGGCCCGCCCACGACGACGCCGAGCGGGAAGACATAGAGCGCGAGTCGGTTCATGATCGCGGTTTGGGGATTCGCTGCTGCCTCGGCGCTCTGCCGGGCGATCGAGGCCCGGCTGTTCAGATGAGTGGCCACACCGGCGAGCACCATCAGTGGCACCCCGATCGCGACGACAGCGGGTCGACTGAACTCGTGGAAGGCGAGCGTGTAGTCGTGCGACAGAGTCATCGAGGCGCCGATCGGCGCTTTGAACCAGGTGGCGTCCAGGAAGTTGTTCACGTCCTGCTTGCTGAAGAAGTAGTTGCCCAGCTCGCGGTTCAGCTCGGGGCTCAGGCCCAACCGTCCCCACCCGTGTTGAGTCCGGTTGAACGACATCAGCACGTGATAGAGCCCGAGGAACACGGGGATCTGTGCCAGCATCGGCAGACACCCCAGGATCGGGTTCACCCCGTGTTCGCGCTGCAGCTTCTGCATCTCCAACGCGAGGCGCTGACGATCCTTGCCGTACTTCTTCTGCAGCGCCTTGATGTGCGGCTGCATCTCCTGCATCTGACGGGTTGTCCGGATCTGCCGGACGAACGGCTTGTACAGGATCGCGCGCAGGGTGAAGACGAGGAACATCACCGACAGGCCCCACGTCAGGAAGTTGGTCGGGCCCAAGACCAAGCCGAACACCTTGTACCAGACCCACATGATCCCCGATACCGGGTAGTAGATGTAGTCCAGGCTCCACGGATTAAACCCCACAGGACTTACTCTCTCCTCGCGCTGGGCTGACCCAACCGTCGTCGATGGCTGCACTGGAAACGTCGTGCTGTCCAATTCCGCGCCGCTGATTACGACTCGGCGGATCCGGTACCGGATCCCATCCTCCTCGGTGCCACGGGCCACACTTTGCCAACCTCGCCGCAGCCAACCACCCGCCCCGGAAGAAGCCGTGGGCGGCCAGCGCGTCCACCGCATACTGACTGCAGCTTGGCGTGAAGCGACACGATGGCAATCGCATGGGAGACACGTACATCCGATAGATCTCGATCAGGAAGATCACCGCGCGAGCGGGGAGACGACCCGCCGACCGGGACCAGGCGGTCACGATCTCGTCCCCGACAACCGGCGCGTGCGAATCAGTCCGGACCGCAACTCATGTTCCAGGCGCGCGGAGAGCGCGTGCCTGCTGCCGGGCAATGCCCTGATCACTATCCGGTCTGCCGGGTCGAGGTCGGCCAGAAACGTTCGGACAGCTCCGCGCAACCGGCGCGCCACCTGGTGCCGTTGCACGGCGGTTCCCACCGACTTCCCCACCACCAGTCCGATTCGCGGGCCGGGCCCTGCCCGGTCCGCCGACCGCCACGCGTGCACCACGAGGTCTCGCTCGGCCGCGCGGTCGCCATGCTTCACCGTCGACCCGAACTCCGTCGACAGTCTCATCCGGTACTGCGCCGGAAGCACCGCTTCGCCCCCGCCGGATCAGGCAGTCAGGCTCCGCCGGCCCTTGCGCCGCCGGCTCGAAACGACCGCCCGGCCCGCGCGCGTGCGCATGCGCAGCCGAAAACCGTGCACTCTTGCTCGCCTACGGTTGTTGGGCTGAAAGGTCCGTTTGCCTTTGGCCACGGCAGTAACTCCTTGTACATCGGGCACCTGGTCGCGTCGCGCACCGTCTTACAAAGCATGCGGAAGTTGACTCAGTTGCCGTTGGTAAGCTCTTCGTCTCGCTGGCTACCCGGCGCGCACCCCGCGGGGTCATCCCGTCGGATCGCTGCCGTATCGCCGACTTTCGGGCGACTGTTCGAGGGTACTGACCCGGATACCGCTGGTCAAACCCCGTCCCATCTGCCCTCCTCGTTCACTGTCGTCACAGCCGTAACC
The DNA here is from genome assembly GCA_032159965.1 of Mycobacterium sp. Lineage (GTDB taxonomy): Bacteria > Actinomycetota > Actinomycetes > Mycobacteriales > Mycobacteriaceae > Mycobacterium. Next base: position 1,442 of record JAVHWG010000135.1, on the reverse strand, counting down.
GGCCATCAGTGTCCGAGCAGAACGCTTTGGGCAATGTTTCAGAACGGTTGGCCCCCCACCCTGAAACCTGTTAGCTTCGCCCAGTGTCGCTTTCGTCTGAAACGGCACCCATCAAGCCCGACAGAGCCAAGCCACCAACAACACACCGCGGGTGCCTGGTCGCACCGACAACACCGGACCAGCACCCGCCACCGATCGGCAACGAAGCGACCAACTGTCCTGTCCACACCTGTGGATAACACTGTGGACAGTTCGTCATCGGATTTGTCGACCCTCGACCGAGCACAAGGGGGTTTTCGTCGTTGACCGCCGACGCCGACGCTCCCTTCGCCGCCGTGTGGAACATGGTCGTCGCCGAGCTCAACGGAGATTTCCTCGACGGCTCTGACGACGCCACCGGCGCGCGGCCGCTGACGCCGCAGCAGCGGGCCTGGCTGACGCTGGTCAAACCTCTCACCATTGCCGAAGGCTTCGCTCTGCTGTCCGTGCCCAGCAGTTTCGTCCAGAACGAGATCGAACGTCACCTCCGCTCCCAGATCGTCGACGCGCTCAGCCGCCGCCTCGGGCAGCGCGTGGAACTGGGGGTGCGCATTGCTCCCCCGGAGAACGCCGCGGACGGTGAACAGCTCGCCGCCCTATCAGCTAACTTCGAGACCGATCCTGACGAGGTCGACGACGACACCGAAGCCTTAGCCAGCGCGCACGAATCCTGGCCGTCGTACTTTCTGCGCAAGCCTGCCCGGGACGCACTCGGACAACCCCAGGGCGTCAATCTCAACAAGCGCTACACGTTCGACACGTTCGTCATCGGCTCGTCCAACAGGTTTGCTCACGCCGCCGCCCTCGCGATCGCCGAGGCGCCGGCCCGGGCCTACAACCCGTTGTTCATCTGGGGCGAGTCCGGCCTGGGCAAGACACATCTGCTGCATGCGGCAGGCAACTACGCGCAACGGCTCTTCCCCGGCATGCGGGTCAAGTACGTGTCGACCGAAGAATTCACCAACGACTTCATCAACTCGCTACGCGACGACCGCAAGGTCGCATTCAAACGCAGCTATCGCGACATCGATGTCCTGCTGGTCGACGACATCCAATTCATCGAAGGCAAGGAAAGCATCCAGGAAGAGTTCTTCCACACCTTCAACACCCTGCACAACGCGAACAAGCAGATCGTCATCTCATCCGATCGCCCGCCCAAACACCTGGCCACTCTGGAAGACCGGCTGCGCACGCGCTTCGAGTGGGGCCTGATCACTGACGTGCAGCCGCCCGAACTGGAAACCAGGATCGCGATCTTGCGCAAGAAGGCGCAGATGGACCGGCTCGACGTCCCCGACGACGTCCTGGAACTCATCGCCAGCAGCATCGAGCGCAACATCCGTGAACTCGAGGGTGCGCTGATCCGGGTCACCGCGTTCGCGTCGCTGAACCAAACCCTGATC
>JAVHWG010000470.1:0-5780 GCA_032159965.1 Mycobacterium sp. | reverse complement strand
CCTCGCCGATGTAGACGAAGGCGGTTGCGTCGTATCGGATGACTTCGTCCCAGAACTTCGATGCCGAGAACGACTTGCCAAGCGCCAGTGCAGATCCCGAGTTGAGCACCGACGACAGCGCGACCGTGAGGGCGTTGTTGTGATAGAGCGGCAGACAGGAGTACAGAACGTCCTTGCTGTTCAGTCGCATGCCGATGCCGCCGAACCCGCCCAGCGCACGCAGCCACCGGTAGTGCGTCATCACGCTCGCCTTGGGCATGCCGGTGGTGCCCGAGGTGAAGATGTAGAACGCCTTGTCCTTGGCCAGTACCGACGACGTGACGGCGGGGTTCTCCGTCGGCGCGTCGGCGGCGAGGCGGTCGAGCTCCTCCACCGACAGCGTTTCCTTGGTCTTGGCGCCGGACTCCTTCACCGCCTCCAGCAAGTCGTCGTCGGAGAGCAGCACCTCCGCCTCGAGCAGTTCGACGCTGTGCGCCAGCACCTTCCCGGTCTGGTTGTAATTCAGCATGCCTGCGATCGCTCCGAGCTTCGTCACGGCGAGCATCAGCAACACCGTGCGGGGCGAGTTCTTCAGCATGATCCCGACGACGTCGCCGCGACCTACGCCGCGAGCGGCCAGAACCGCGGCGTACCGGTTGACCGTCTCGTTCGCTTCGCGATAGGTCACCGACTCGTCGTCGAAGGTGATGAACACGTTGTTCGCGTGACGCGCGGCCCGGTCCTGGAAAACCTTCCCGATCGACGTCTTCGCCGACGGGCGGGCCATGAATCCCGTCAGGACGCCCTGCAGGATCGCGGGAGTGTCCATGACCAAGCCCGGCAACCGGGTGGCGATATCCAGCACACCTACGGACTTGGGTTTGTCTTTCGAGTTGTCGTCGTTATCCGCCATGACCATCACTTTCCCTGTTCCGCCCCGCCGCAAACTGGCGTAAGCCTAGTCATGGGGTGCACACGCGACGATGGCCGCATCGACGTCGCGGACGACGACGATCCGGGCGAGCGCGCCCGGGTGGACGTACCCGCGTTCGACGAGGCCCTCCAGCCATGTCCACAGGCCGTCGTAGTGGCCGAACGGGTCGAGGAGCACCACGGGCTTCTGATGCATGCCGAGGTAGCCGGCCGTCCAGGTTTCGAAGAGTTCCTCCATGGTGCCGATTCCGCCGGGCAACGCGATGAACGCGTCGGAACGGTCCTCCATCACCTGCTTGCGCTCCCGCATGGTGTCGGTGACGACGAGCTCGTCGGCGTCGACGTCGGCCAGCTCCCGGTGCACCAACGCCTTCGGGATCACCCCGACGGTGCGGCCATTGTGGGCGCGGGCGCCCTCGGCGAGAGCACCCATCGCCGACACGTTGCCGCCGCCCGAGACCAGTGTCCAGCCGCGGTCGGCGATCGCCCTGCCGACGCCGGCAGCCAAGTCGAGCAGTTGCGGATGTCGTGGGCCCGATGCGCAGTACACACACACCGCCCACGGGGTCTGGTGGCTTGACTCACCCGAATCCGACACACGGTCAACGTAGCCTCCTAAGATTCGGCGGGTGCCGCCTGACGTTGCCGATGAGCGCTTCGATTCGCTGGATGCGCGGCTGGCCCACGCGCAGGATTTGGCGTGGGACGGGCGGGGGCTGGAGGCCGACGCCGTGCTCGATGCCGTCGACCCCAGCGGGTTGTCGGAGACCGACCTGATGGCGTGGGCGTTGCCGCGCGCGGCGAACCAGTTCTGGATGCTCAGCGAGCCCACCCGGGCCATCGCGTTCTTGCAGACCGTCCGCAGCCGGGTCGCCGCGCCTGCGGCCCAGTGCACGCTCGACGCGCTGGCGGCAACGTTCGCGATGAACGCCGGCACCCCGTTGCGCGCGTTGCGACTGGCTGATGAGGTGCTGGCGTCGCCGCACGCCGACGACGTCGCTGTCGGCTGGGCGGCGTCTGCGGCGGCATTGTCGTCGGCGCGCGCCGGAAGGTTCGCCCGCGTCGACGAGCTCGCCGCCCGGGCGGTGTCCGTGGAGCACCCCGGCCTGCTGCGGTTCACCGGTGGCTTCGCGCGCGTCACGGCCCTGCTGATGGGCGGCAGGCTCGCCGAGGCGCGGACGCGGGCGCAGCGTTATGCCGACGCCGCTGAGTTGCGGGACCCGGGACAGGCGATCGGTGAGGTGCTGGTGTCCTATGTGGCGATCGCGCAGGGCGACTTCGATGCGGCAGCGACGCTGCTGTCGCGAGCCGCTGACGCGTTGGCGCCGACTGGGTACTCGTGGGGGCCGCTGTCTTTCATGCTGCTGGCCCAGGCGCTCGGCCAGCAGGGCGACCAGGTGGGTGCCGCGAAGGCGCTGTCGGCCGCGGAATCGCGGCACGGCTTGAAATCGGCATTGTTCGCACCGGAGCTGGCGCTGGCCCGGGCGTGGCAGAAGGCGGCACAGAACGACCCGGTCGAGGCGATCGACGCGGCACGCGACGCTGCGCAGGCCGCGGAGCGAGGTGGTCAGTCGGCGGTGGCGCTGCGGGCACTGCAGGACGGCATCCGGCTCGGCGACGTCCGCGCGGTGTACCGGGCGCAGCGGCTTGTGGGCGAAGTGGATTGCGCCGTCGGCCGGCTGACGCTTGCCCACGCCCGCGCCCTCACCGACGGAAACGCCTTGGCGCTCAAGGAGATCGCTGAGCAGCTAGCGGGTGTCGGTTTGCAAGCGGTGGCCGCGGACGCCGCCCGGCAGGCCGAAGGCATCGACGCCCAGCACCCGTGATGTCCGAGTACTAGTCGGTCGGCGTGAGGCGCACCAACGTGCCGGTGTTGTTCGGGCTGTCGCCGGCGATGGTCAGCTGGTAGAAGTTGCCGTCGGGTCCCACGATCAGGCTGGAGGTGGTGCCCGCGGCGGCGTCGAACGTCTCCGCGCTGACCAGCGACGAGTAGTCGGAGTCGAAGGTCAGTTCCCGGATCCAGCCGTGCTGCATGTCGGCGATGTAGACCTTGTCGCCGGATGCCATGACCGACGTGATCGCCGAGCTCTGGCCGTTGTGCTGGTAGGCATAGATCGGGTTGATGTACGGCGACGGCGTCGAGCAACTGGTCGTGCCGATGCCGCTGCATGGACCTTCGGCCAGCGTCCATCCGTAGTTGCCGCCGGCGACGACGTTGTCCACCTCCTCCCAGGTGGCTTCGCCCACGTCCCCGACAAGCAGCGTGCCGTCTGGGGCGAACGCCATCCGGTACGGGTTGCGGAAGCCGTAGGCGTAGATCTGCGGGAGGGCGCCCTCGGTGTCGACGAACGGGTTGTCGTCGGGCACGGACCCGTCGGTGTTGATTCGCAGGATCTTGCCGTACATGTTGGACAGGTTCTGCGAATTGGTGCTGATCACACCGGGATTCGTGTGATTCCAGCCGTTGTCACCCATCGACCAGTAGAGCTTGCCGTCCGGTCCGATGCGCACCGTGCCGCCGTGGTGGTCGTCGGCGTCCTGCTGGTCGCCCTGCATCAGAACGAGTTCGGAGTCCGGATCGACGGACAGGACGTCCGCGGTCGGATCGGTGACGGTGAAACGCGAAAGGCGGTCGTAGTTGTCAGGCGTGACGTAGGCCGCGTAGACGTAGCCGTTCTGCTCGAAGTCGGGATCGACCTCGATGCCAAGCAATCCGCGTGACCAGTCCGAGCGGACCGGAATGGTGATCAGAGGCTGGGTCTGCACCTGACCGTCGTCGTAAACCTTGATCGCACCGAGCTTTTCGCTGATCAGGATGCGGCCGTCGGGCAGGAACCGAAGATCCGTCGGCTGGTTCAGACCTGATGCCAGGACGGTCTTGTCGAAGCCGGGCGGCGTCGAGACCACGCTGACGTTGATCGCCTGTGCCGCGCTGGGAGGGCCACCGAGCAGGCCGAAACTGAACAGACCGAGGAGTCCCGACACGATGTTGGGCGGCGGTGCGTCGGCCTGTGTGACGGTGATGTTGAACGAGTCTGGACCCGCGTAGCCGTTGGTGGGCTTGTAGGTGAAGGTGGCGGTGTTCGGGTCCTGTGAATCGGGCGTGATGAGCACGGTGCCGTGGGCCGGCGTTGTCGCGGTGAATGCGGGCGTCGTGCCGTCCAGGCCGGAAGCGACGACTTTGCCGGTGATGACGTTGCCGACCTGGGTCGTCTGTGCCGGGTTGTACGTCAGTTTGGGGGTCTGAGCCTGGCTTCCGCCGCCGAAAGCCCGCTCGAACTCACGGCGCAGCGCGTCGAGGAAGCCGAAGATCGTCGGCGCGGACGGCGGCGCGGGATCCTGCGGGTTACCGCTGGCCACGGGGTTGAAGAACATGCTCACGACACCGGTGACCACACTTGCCAGAAAGTCGAGCGGGGACGCGGGGGCCGGGCTGGCTGCCGCGGCGGCCAGGCTCGCCGTCTGCTTGACCGCAGAAGGCGTGGCGGTCTGCGGCGTGGCGGACAGCGGCGTGGCCGACGCCGCGCTTTGCGGCGTGACGGTCAGCGACGTTGTCGTCGCGGTTTTGAGGGTCGCGCCTTGGGTAGCGGCGGCGGACGTCGCGGGTGCGTGTTGCAGGGCTGCCGGTCCGTGGTTCTTGAGCGGTTTGGCGGCATCCTTCGGCGCGGGCAGCGCTCCCGTCGCAATTGTGGTCGCCGATCCCGAGGTGCCCTTGCCCGAATTCTTTCCCTGGGGCAATGGCGCCGCAGTCGGCGGTAACCCCTTCGTGGGGGTCTTGCCGCCTGTCGCCCCTCCGGTTTTGCCGGTGACGTCGGGCAAACCGGTGGCCTTGTCCTTCGTGCCTTCCGACGGCGACGTCTGGACCACGGCGGTTCCGTCGAGACCGGCGGATGAGGCATCCGACTTCGCCGGGGATTTCTCTGTGCCGGTACCCGCGCCGGTGCCGCTTTCGCCGGTAGACGAGGTGCCTGACGACGAGCTGTCGGAGTTCGGCGTCGCCCAGGCCACTGCCGGAGAATTCGCGACCGCCATGCCGACGCCCAAGGCCACCGCCAACGCACCGACTCGTCCGATGTAACTCGAAACCGAACCGGACGGCTGGCAGCCCGAAGCTGGACGCTTTGCAGGATGACGCGCAATTGACGAATGTGTCGACATCAGTACCTCCAGCAGTTTCCAGCGGGCGTTAACGGATAACGACCATCAAATTTGCCAGATATAGTACTAACAGTTAGCTAGGGCATCTGTCCACAAGGAATTAGTATGTAGGTATTCAGAGTCTTCCACAGGACGCGACAAATTTGCGGCGGCATTACCGCGCGGCAGGCACAGGAGCACCGGATCGCGGCTGGTCAGAACGGCTGAGGGCGGTCCTCAGCTGAGGTAGTCACGCAGCATGTCCACGGCCGCGGTGATCTGCCGTACTGGCACCCGCTCGTCGGCGCGATGGGCCAAACTGGGATCTCCGGGACCGAAATTCACCGCGGGCACGCCGCGGGCGGCAAATCTCGCCACGTCGGTCCAGCCGAACTTGGCCCGCACGTGCCCGCCTGCCGCCTGCACCAGTGCGGCGGCCGCGTGATGCGACAACCCGGGCAGCGCGCCCGCGGCGGCGTCGGTCTGCTCGATGCTCACGTCGAGCCCGTCAAAGACTTCCCGCACGTGCTGCAGTGCCTGCTCGACGCTGCGGTCCGGCGCGAAGCGGAAGTTGACGGTGACCGATGCGTGGTCCGGGATCACGTTGCCGGCCACGCCGCCGTCGATACGCACGGCGCTCATTCCCTCCCGGTACACGCAACCGTCGATGTCGACCTTGCGGGGCCGGTAGTCCGCAAGCCGGTCGAGAACTGCACCGAGCTTGTGAATGG
>JAVHWG010000427.1:0-5262 GCA_032159965.1 Mycobacterium sp. | reverse complement strand
GACGCTGCGTGCGGCCGACGATGACGTGTACGCGGCGCTGAATCGCAACGCGGACCGAATTGTCGAGATGCTTCACACAGCGCTTGCGGATGCCGGTGTGCCTCATGCCATTCCGCAGGCGGGTAATTTCTTCTCAGTGTTCTTCGGCGACCGCCCGGTGACGGACTTCGCATCGGCGAAGGCAAGCCAGACATGGCGTTACCCGCCGTTCTTCCATGCGCTTCTGGACGGTGGCATCTATCCGCCGCCGAGTGCCTTCGAAACATGGTTCGTGTCAGCCGCTTTGGACGAAGAGGCGTTTGACCGTATCGATGCGGCGCTTCCTGCTGCTGCGGCTGCGGCCGCGAGAGCGTCGCGACCGGAGCAGTGATGGCAGAGAAGACGACCGTCCATGTGATGCGCCACGGCGAGGTACACAATCCCGACGGCATACTCTACGGACGACTACCGGGGTTTCACCTGTCCGAACGTGGACGGGCACAGGCGCAAGCCGTCGCTGCGGCGCTCGCCGATAATGACATCGTGCTGGTGGTGGCGTCGCCGCTGCAGCGTGCTCAAGAGACCGCCGCTCCTATCGCGGCAAGCCACGGTCTGGAGGTCACCACCGATCCTGACCTGATCGAATCACTGAATTACTTTGAAGGACGGCGTATTTCGCCCGGCGGCGGAGCGTGGCGCGATCCCAAGGTGTGGTGGCAGCTGCGCAATCCGCTCACTCCGTCCTGGGGCGAACCGTACAAGGAGGTCGCCGCGCGGATGACCACGGCGGTCGAAAAGGCGCGTGCGAAGGCGGCCGGCCGCGAGGCGGTGTGCGTGAGTCACCAACTGCCGGTGGAAACCCTGCGCCGGCACCTGGACGGTAAGCGACTGCCCCACGACCCGCGCCGGCGGCGCTGCAACCTGGCCTCGTTGACGTCGTTCGTCTACGACGGCGACCAACTCGTCGACATTCTGTACGAGGAACCCGCCCGGAGATGAATGTGCGGCGCCTGATCGCAGCGGCGGGGCTGGTGGCAGTGGTGGTGAGTGGCTGCTCCGTCGGCAATGACGCCGTTGCGCAAGGTGGGACATTCGAGTTCGTCGCGCCCGGGGGCAAGACGGACATCTATTACGATCCGGCTGAAAGCCGTGGCCGTCCAGGGAAACTGGCCGGACCAAGCCTGATGGATCCGGCCAAGACCGTTTCGCTCGACGACTTCGCAGGCAAGGTCGTCGTCGTCAACGTGTGGGGTCAGTGGTGCGGTCCGTGCCGTTCGGAGATCACCAAGCTTCAGCAGGTCTACGACGCTACGCGTGGCGGCGGCGTGGAGTTCCTCGGCATCGACGTACGTGACAACAACCGCGATGCCGCAAAGGATTTCGTGGTGGACCGCAACATCACCTACCCGTCGATCTACGACCCCGCCATGCGCACGATGATCGCGTTCGGCGGCAGATTCCCCACCACCGTGATCCCGTCCACCCTGGTGCTTGACCGCCAGCACCGCGTCGCCGCGGTCTTTCTGCGCGAACTGCTCGTCGATGACTTGATTCCCGTCGTGCACCGGCTGGCCGCTGAGCGGCCGGTCCCATCGGGTCCGCAGTGACCGGGTTCGCCCACCTCGCCGCCGCCGGCCCACTCGTCGTCGCGGTGGGGATCTCCATCCTGGCCGGCCTGGTGTCTTTCGCCTCGCCGTGCGTGGTCCCGCTCGTGCCCGGTTACCTGTCCTATCTCGCGGCCGTGGTGGGGGTCGAGGAGAACGCGCCGGGCGGTGTCGCGGTTCGAACGGCCCGCTGGCGGGTCGTCGGCTCGGCGGCGTTGTTCGTCGCCGGCTTCACCGCCGTCTTCGTACTGGGCACCGTTGCCGTGCTCGGTATGACGTCGTCGCTGATCACCAATCAGGTTCTGCTGCAGCGCATCGGTGGCGTGCTGACCATAGTGATGGGTCTGGTGTTCGTCGGTTTCATCCCTGCGCTGCAACGCCAGGCGAGGTTCACGCCGCGCCAATTGTCGACGCTGGCAGGTGCGCCCCTTCTCGGCGCGGTCTTCGGGCTCGGCTGGACCCCGTGCCTGGGACCGACACTCACCGGAGTCGTCTCGCTGGCGACGGCGTCCGACGGGGCAAGCGTCGCGCGCGGGGTGCTGTTGGTCATCGCGTACTGCATGGGTCTGGGTATCCCGTTCGTACTGTTGGCTTTCGGCTCGGCGTGGGCGGTCCAGGGGCTCGGCTGGCTACGCCGTCACACCCGGGCGATCCAGATCTTCGGCGGCGTGCTGTTGATCGCGGTGGGTTTGGCGTTGGTCACCGGGTTATGGAACGACTTCGTCTCGTGGGTGCGCGATGCGTTCGTCGCCGATGTGAGGCTGCCGATATGACGGTCGTGCAGAGGGCGAGGAACACCTGGCGGGCACTGACCTCGATGGGCACGGCCCTGGCGCTGCTGTTCCTGCTGGCGCTCGGGGCGGTCCCCGGCGCGCTGCTGCCACAACGCAGCCTCAACGAGGCGAAGGTCACGCAGTACCTGATCGAGCACCCGCGAACGGGGCCGTGGCTGGACCGGCTGCAGTTGTTCGACGTGTTCTCCAGCTTCTGGTTCACCGCGATCTACGTGCTGCTGTTCGTGTCGCTGGTGGGATGCCTGGCGCCGCGAATGCTCGACCACCTCCGCAGTCTGCGGGCGACGCCGGTGGCAGCGCCACGCAATCTGTCGCGGCTGCCCAAACATGCCGAGCGGGAGATCGGCGGCGACCCGGCCGCGCTCACGCAGACGATCTTTGACCGGCTGACGCGATGGCGTCGCGTCATCCGGCGCACGGATGACATCACCGAGATCTCCGCTGAGAAAGGCTATTTGCGCGAGTTCGGCAATCTGGTGTTCCACTTCTCTCTGCTGGGACTATTGGTCGCGGTGGCTGCGGGAAAGTTGTTCGGCTACGAAGGAAACGTCATCGTGATCGCCGACGGAGGGCCCGGCTTTTGCTCCGCGTCGCCGGCCGCGTTCGACTCGTTCCGAGCCGGCAACACCGTCGACGGCACCTCCTTGAACCCGATCTGCCTGCGCGTCAATGACTTCGACGCGCATTACCTACCTTCCGGCCAGGCCAACTCGTTCGCGGCGGACATCGATTTCCAGGCGGGCGACGACCTTTCGGCCGGCACGTGGCGGCCCTACAAGCTCGAGGTCAACCATCCGCTGCGCGTGGACGGCGACAGGATCTACCTCCAGGGGCACGGTTACGCGCCGACCTTCACGGTGACGTTCCCCGACGGGCAGACGCGTTCGGCCACCGTGCAGTGGCGACCCGAGGATGCGCGCACACTGCTGTCGTCGGGCGTCGTGCGGATCGACCCGCCCGGTGGCACGTATCCCGATGCCGTCGAGCGCCGAAAGAACCAGATCGCAATCGAAGGGTTGTTCGCGCCCACCGAGCAACTCGACGGAAAGCTGCTGTCGTCGAGCTTTCCCGCTCTGAACAATCCCGCGGTCGCCATCGACATCTACCGCGGGGACACCGGCCTGGACACCGGGCGTCCGCAATCGTTGTTCAGCCTGGACCGGCGGCTGATCGACCAGGGCCGGCTCACGAAGCTGGCCAGGGTGAACCTGCGCGCGGGTGAGGCGGTCCGGCTGGAGGGCGGCACCGTGGTGCGGTTCGACGGCGCCGTGCCGTTCGTCAACGTCCAGGTCTCCCACGATCCAGGCCAGATCTGGGTGCTGGTGTTCGCGATGACGATGATGGGCGGGCTGCTGGTGTCGCTGGTCGTGCGGCGGCGCCGGATATGGGTCCGGATGAAGGCTGCCGACGTCCCCGGTACGGTAAACATCGAGCTGGGCGGCCTGGCCCGCACCGACAACTCGGGCTGGGGCGACGAATTCGAGCGGCTCTGCGAGCGGCTGCTCGCCGGCTTGGACACACCGTCGGCCGCACCGGCCGCAGCTGGGAGGACGCAGTGAATACCGAGCACGTCGACATCGGGCTGGCCCGGCTCTCCGACTGGGCGTTCACGTCGTCAATCGTCGTGCTGGTCGTCGCGCTGCTGCTGCTGGCGGTCGAGCTGGCGTATTCGCGGAGCCGCAAGGTCATGCAGCGCGAGCTCGTCGGTGCCGGGGTCAGCGCCGACAGCGCCACGCCGGGAATCGTCGTCGACACTCCGGCACGCCCGCTCGACGAACGGGTCGGCCGGATCGGGCTCGCCCTGGTCTACGTCGGGATCGCGCTGTTGCTGACATGCATCGTGCTGCGGGGTGTCGCGACCATGCGCGCGCCCTGGGGCAACATGTACGAGTTCATCAACCTGACGTGCCTGTCCGGACTGGTCGCGGGGGCCGTGGTGTTGCGACGGTCGCAACTGCGCCCGCTGTGGGTGTTCGTGCTGTTGCCGGTGCTGATCCTGTTGACGGTGTCGGGGCGCTGGCTCTACACCAATGCCGCGCCCGTCATGCCCGCACTGCAGTCCTATTGGCTGCCGATCCACGTGTCGGTGGTGAGCCTGGGGTCCGGGGTTTTCCTGGTCGCCGGTGTGGCCAGCATCTTGTTCCTGGTGAAGATGTCGCGGTTCGGCGACCCCGACGCCGAGGGCCCGGTCGCGCGCGTCGTGCAACGGCTGCCCGATGCGCAGACGCTCGATCGGATTGCCTACCGCACAACGATATTCGCGTTTCCGATATTCGGGTTCGGGGTGATCTTCGGTGCGATCTGGGCCGAGGAGGCGTGGGGCCGTTATTGGGGGTGGGATCCGAAGGAGACGGTGTCCTTCATCGCCTGGGTGGTGTACGCGTCGTATCTGCATGCGCGTTCCACCGCGGGGTGGCGCGACAAGAAAGCGGCCTGGATCAACGTCATTGGCTTCGTCGCGATGGTTTTCAACCTGTTCTTCATCAACCTGGTGACGGTCGGGCTGCATTCGTACGCGGGTGTCGGATAGCGGCTGCGCTAGGGTCGATCAGGTAAGCCGACGACAAGCGCTGAGCGCCTGCGCGCAGAGCCAACTACAAGCGCTGAGCGCTCAGCGAAGAACCAACTACCAAGGGGGACAAGGCGTGCCTGACGGCTCTGACACCGGCGGCTTCCGTGCACAGCAGCGATTCAACGACGCACCCGAAGCGCCAGCGCCGCCGTCGGCACCCGAGGCGTCAGCAAACGGTCGGCACAGCCCGCCGCCCCCAGAGTGGACCGCGAACACCCCGCCCCTCGGCTTCCCTAAACCCACCGTGTTTCCGCCGCCGGCACCGCCGCCGTCGTCGCGCGATCTGTCGACCTCTGCGCTGCTGCGCCAAGTG